>JAZURU010000060.1:0-1898 GCA_045606365.1 Candidatus Scatosoma sp.
TGACACCTCAAAAAACAGTGCGTTGCGGAAAGGGGTATTGCGTCAACCTATGCGTTGCGGAGAGCAGAAAGCCAGGTTTTATAAGGAAAAACAGTGGGTTGTGCTATGCGTCGCGGAAAAAATTAATAATTCACCCAAAAAACGCTGGATATATTCTTGAACCTGTGGTATGTTGTGAGTACCCAAGAATAAAAACGAAGGAGGAAAATGATGGGAGAACTTATTAAAAAAGGTTTCGGGAAACTCGTTTCGGTAGAGCCGAGCGATGAACAAAAGAGCGATGAGGACTGGGGATGGCGAAAAAAGTACGAAGGATTTTGCGGCATCATGAATTTGTATCAAAGCCAAAGAAAATATGTTGGGAAATACTTTATCGTCATCTACGATATCGATTTGCAATATCTCAAAACAAGCACAGGCGACTTGATAACAAACGGCAATCAAATCACGCTCGTTACCAAGAACAGTAAATATATTTTCAAATGGCTGGAAACAGAAGAAAAGGAAGGTGATTAAATGCCAAACAGACGAAGACCGCAAGGTGACGGAACAATACGCAAACGCTCGGACGGACGCTGGGAAGGACGAATCATCATCGGGCATAAGAAAAACGGTTCACCGATATTCAAATCGGTGTTCGGCAAGACACAAAAATCCGCACTCAAACAACTCCACCTGCTCATCGACCTATACCGCGACGTGGACTTGACGGAAGAATGCCGAATGACACTCGGCGAATGGCTCGACAAGTGGTTGGACGAATACATGGTATTCACCATCAAAGAAAGCGCCATCGACGGATACCGCAAGATGATCAACAATCAAATCAAACGCTTTCTCGGTGAGAAACAACTTGCCTATCTCACCACCGCCGACGTTCAAAAGTTCTACAACCACATCAAACAACATGGCAGAACAGACTTTCATCCCGTACATGGGAACGCCTTATCAGAAAACATGGTGCGAAGCGTCCATATAGTTTTACACCAAGCGTTGGACATCGCTGTGAAAGAAAGATTGATTGTCCGCAATCCAACACACGGCACAACGATACCCAAAACACACCGCCCTGAAAAGCAAGTACTTGACGATGAACAGCTCGACAAATTCCTAAACGCTATCCAACAAGAACCTTACTGGTATGATTTTTTCTATCTGGAAATCATGACGGGCTTACGCCGTGGCGAGATATGCGGACTCAAATGGAGCGACGTGAATTTCGCGGACGGAACACTCACCATCAAACGTTCGGTAAGCAAAGGCTCGGGCGGTATTATTATCGGGGAAACGAAAACGGATGCAGGCATGCGAAAAATCCTGCTACCGCGAAGCGTAGCAACGTTGCTCCAAGAGAAACGCAAACAAGCTGTCAGCGAATGGATATTTCCGCACTATGCAAATCCGTCCGAACCCTTACATCCCGATACAGCATATAGAAAACTCAAAGCCCTCCTCAGCAAAGCGAACCTTCCGTCCATACGCTTCCACGACCTGCGCCACACCTTCGCAACGCACGCCATGCAAGGCGGAGTCGACGCCAAAACCCTGTCGGGAATCCTTGGGCATACGGATGCAAGCTTCACGCACGACACCTACACGCACGTGACAAGCGATATGCAAAAGAATGCGTCGGCTGTGGTCAACAACATGATGCAACAATTTTTAACGAGGGAGAAAACGAATGGCGAGAAATAAACGAAAGCAAGGCGAAGGCATGCTTCGATTGCGCAAAGACGGCAGATGGGAAGGTCGAATCGTTGTTGGCTACGATGAGAAAGGTATTCCCAAGACCAAGAACGTAACGGCAAAAACGAAGTCCGCCTGCGAAGAAAAACTAGCCGAGCTGATAAAAACAATGAAAGCTGAAATCGCTGAACTCAAAAAGGCAATATTAAAGG
>JAZURU010000061.1:0-2446 GCA_045606365.1 Candidatus Scatosoma sp.
TCACGTACGTCTACTTCGTCATTGCACCATTTACCGGGAACAAATCCTTCCCAACCTTTAAATTGCATCATTTCTATACTCCTATATTATATAAATTTTATCTATTTCCATGTGAATCGCCTGCCCTACGCAATCCTAAAATTGCAATTTAGACCCCTCACATTATTTTCTTGTCTTGCGTTCTTCGATCTTTGCATCCAGCCAGATTTCCAAAATTTCCTCAGGTTGAAAGCCCGCGCAACGGGCAAAAATCTCCCCCTCGTCCATCAAAAGAATGGTAGGCACGCGGGTGACGTCCCATTCCTCCATCAGCTCCACCGTCGAATAATCTGCCTCGACGTGCACCAGCTTGACGTCCTCCCTTGCCGAGCAAAGCCTTTCCAAAATGGGCATCAGCGTTAAGCAGTTGGCGCAGCTTTCCCCGCTGACCTCCACCACGCACAGCCCTGTAAGCTGTTCTTTGTAATTTTTCTTACCGATCAATTCGCTCATATTCTATATATAAACCGTTTTATTATTTTGTAAGCAGCGCCTTTGCGTTTAAAACACGTTCCTTTATCGGGGGCTGCACCCCTTTCAAGGGATAGGGAATCCCCAGCTTTTCGTACTTGACCTCGCCCATCGTGTGATAGGGCAATACCTCTACCTTTTCCACGGAAGAAAGCGTATCGATAAACGCGCGCAATTTCCGCAAGCTTTCGTCGTCGTCCGTCAAACCGGGAACAAGCACGTGACGTATCCACGTTCTTTTGCCGTGGTCGCTTAAAAATTTAGCAAACGCCAGCGGACGTTCGTTGGAATGTCCGGTCAAAAGCTTGTGCTTTTCCTCGTCGATGTGCTTTAAATCCAAAAGGAATAAATCGCAAACCTCTAACAGCTTTTCATGCTTTTTTACGCTTTCAGGATCGGCAGGGTTAAAAGTGATCCCCGTCGTGTCCACGCAGGTGGTAATCCCTTGCGCTTTCAGCGTTTTGAAAAGCTGCGTAATAAAATCGATTTGCAGCAAGGGTTCGCCGCCCGAAGCGGTGATCCCGCCCTTATCGCCGTAATAGCCCTTGTATTTCATCACACGGGTGGCGACCTCTTCCACGGTGTATTCCGTTCCGTCCGAGCCGCCCCAGGTATCAGGATTGTGGCAATACTGACAACGCAAGGGGCAACCCTGCATAAACACCACAAATCGAATCCCCGGCCCGTCTACCGTACCAAACGATTCAAATGAATGTATACGACCTACCAAAACACACCTCTAAGCTTTCGCGTACGTATAAAAGGTAAGCGCGCCTTTTGTTGCTCTTTCCCTTTTGTACAAGTACATTATAGCAAAGCTATCATCAAATGTCAAGCCCTAAAACGAAAAAAATCGGTATTTTTCTAAAAAATTATTAGGATTGTGTCTTAAAAAGGAAAATCGTAAAAATATGGAAGGGGCGGCGCATACACACCGCCCCTTCCAACATCAAAAAAGGAGTTTAACACATCTTGTGAGCCTATCAAATGCAGCAAGACCTTTTCAAGATCCGCCTTCGTTTCAGCGTACACTGAACGATTACACCGTCAGTATAGCATACCTTCGGTCAAATTTCAATACCTTTTTGAAAAATTTTTAGTAATTTTTTAACAAAAAAAGCTGCTTTGTTTAGCAGCTTTTCAATTTTAGTTTAGTTGTTAAAGATAAATTTCTTTCTGGCAACATAGTTAAACACCAGCACAAGGCAGGTGGTCAAGCCTTTCACCAACCATTCGTTCCAGCCAAGAGAAAGAAAGGTATCCACCCCAAACAGCGGAAACACGGGCACAAGCAAAACCCCCAACCCAACGGCAATTTGCGTAAACGCCAAGCCGATCAGCGCAATGACGGTGAATTTGGCAAACTCTTTTTTCGATTTCACGTCCACCGCTTTGCCCGTATCCCGAAAGACGAACAGCACGGACAATACCCAATTGATGATAAGCCCGACCAAAAAACCCAACGTAGTGGCAATCACCGCAGAAAACACGTCCCATACCGCATTGCCGATAAACAGCTCGGGCGGCAAAACGATTTTGCGAAAAAGCAGGTATGCGGCGTAATCGCACACGGTTGCCAAACCGCCAACCAGAAGAAAACGAACAATTTCCGCCAACAAGCGTTTGTTTTTTTGCGATTTTTCCGTTCGATCCATACCTGCCCCCTATTTTTTTCTTATATTGTAGCACATTCTTCGCCGTTCGTCAAGTGCAAAAAGCAGGATTTTCGATAAGCGTAAAAAAGGGAAAGCGATCCTTCGGCGCGCCCTGCGGGCTTGCTCAGGATGACAGAGGGATGGTCGTTTTTGTCCTTCTGAGTGAAGCGTTAGCGTAGCCGAAGAATCTCTTGCGGGTGAGCAGTGCTCGCCCCTACGCCAAAACGACACCGTAAGCAGCTTGTCATTCTGAGCGAAGCGTTAGCGTAGCCGAAAAATCC
>JAZURU010000062.1:0-2209 GCA_045606365.1 Candidatus Scatosoma sp.
ATGGAACAAATCCGCGTTTCCGTGGACGAGGCGATCCGCTACGTGCAGGAAAAAATCGAATTTTAAAAAGCAAAAACCGCCGTGTACAAACGGCGGTCTTTTTGTTTCATCGCATACCTGGGTGATGGAAAAATCAAAAACGGACGGCAAAAACCGTCCGTTTTATAATTCCTTATTTCGTGAAATCTTTGATCGCGGATTCATCGCCCCAAAGCACCCAATTGCCGCTAACCTGTCTTTCTTCATCCTTCTCTGCAAATTCCTTTGCGGAGGCAGCGTCCTCAAACAAAATAGCCGTAACGGTTTCTGCGTTAAGGAGCCCGCCCTTCGAAGCAATAATCATACCGACTGCTTTTTCACCGTACAATACTTCCGTTTCATCTTCTCCCGTGACGATTACGCTATATTCTGCGTTTTCCATCTTTTCCTGCGCCTTTTCCATATTAGCAGGAGCGCAAGCCACCAAGCAAAGACAGGTAAGAGCCGCTAAAATTACACCGATAATTTTTTTCATAAATTTAAACCTCCAATTTTATGTAAGGATATTATAACACCCCTTTTTGAATTTGTCAATACTTTCAAAAAATTATTTCATGTAAAAAATCGTTGCGCCATTTTGCGTAATGGGATAGCGGAATGAAAAAAATTTGAAAGAGATCCTTCGGCGCGCCCTGCGGGCTTGCTCAGGATGACAGGGGGGTGTGAGGCGGGCGATCAATGATCGCCCCTACGATTGTTTTTGTCATTCTGAACGGAGTGAAAAATCTCGCGCGGGAAAAGTGAATTGAAATTTTCAATTTCGTGAAATGCCTGCGGCGTGAAATGAAAACCGTGGGTTTTCGTGAATTGTTTACCTTTGGCAAACGTTGTGGCAGTATTTAAAATTTTTCCATAACGCAAGGCAAAGCCTTGCAATTCATGCGACAAAAGGAGCAATTCACGCATACGCAGTATGCAATTCACGATTTTCCCCGAAAATCAATTCACGCTCTTGCGGGCGAGCAATGCTCGCCCCTACGTATGACGGATCGCCACCACCCTCTGTCATTCTGAACGAAGTGAAGAATCTCTGCAAAAGGGATCCTTACTCGCTGCAGCTCGTACTGTCGCATGGCAAAATATAAGCCCCTGCTATACCGCAGGGGCGTTATCCTTTCTTATTCAGTTGTGGACGTTTCTTTCTATTTTTTGCCTATTGGTTGCGATGGAACGTCGCTCGCCAGCTGTTTGCTGCATTCTTTTTTAGGCTACTTTTTTACCAAACGCCCTCTTTTATTTCGTTCATCGGTCTGTACCTCACTTACGGTTTCATGCTCTTATATCCTATTTTTTGGATATAGATCATGGGTAAGATACCTCCTTTTGCTTTTTCGCTTTCCTCCGACCTCCCGTCGGTGGCGGTTTCAGCCCTTTGGAGTATCCTCCTTATTTTCAGTTTTACTCATAGAAGTTATGCGTGTCATACCGTAAACCTCCTTGTTTCGTATTTCCCGCCGATATCGTTCTTGCGGATACGCTTTCCGAGTATTGCTGTACTTTTTCCGTTTTGGTTCTTACCTCTTTTTAGGCTGCTACCTCATAATGGGAAGGAATCATCGCTTTTCATACCCTCCTTTTCTTGTTTTGTTTCGGCCGCGTCCCTGCGGTCTTTTGCCGTCCCCTGACGGCTACTTCCGTTAGTTCATTGGAGTACTCCTATCTATTTTATGAAAATTACTAACATTTTTTGTTAGTTTCTTTCCTTTTCACCTTTATTATAGCAGATATTTTGCGTTTGTCAATAGGTTTTTGAAAAATTTTTTAGATTTTTTTTAATCAATCCGTTTTCGCATGGTTTTTACAATCCCTCCCCTCTGCAAGCGGTCCCCCCTTCCTTTGCACAAGGGAGGCAAAGAAATAAGCTCTTTCGGTGTATCCTGCGGGCTTGCTCAGGATGACATGGCGGGGCGTTGATAACGACTAAAACGTCCGTACAAAATAAAAAATTCCCTTCCGCATGGAAAGGAATTTTTTTTAGTCCTCTATTTTCAGCTCAATATTCGAAAGCAGCCGCCGATCGCGCAGCGCCACACCGCCGCCGCGCGCTACCGCAAAGTGCGGGGAATCTGCCACCGCCGCAGGCATACCCAAATGCATTTCCACATATTCTCGCAGATAGGGCATTTTCATGATGCCGCCCGTCAGCAAAACGCCACTGCGGTGTACGTCT
>JAZURU010000063.1:0-1504 GCA_045606365.1 Candidatus Scatosoma sp.
GTTTCATTCATTTCCGTCATTGATAAACATTCCTCCTGCGCCGCAAGGAAGCGATATCCCTTCCTCCGTCTTTATGCCGACCTCGTAAGCCTCCGCTTTGCCGGGAAAGCCCTTCATCGTCAGCGTCAATATATTTTTCAGCACCATGGGCTGCAGCCCCGTCGTATAGCTGTTGATCAGCACGAACAAAGGGTTGTCCGACAGGACCTGCGTGCACGTCTGCACGAAAGAAAACAGGTCGTTTTCAATCTTCCACATCTCCCCATTCGGGCCTCTGCCGTACGAGGGCGGATCCATGATGATCGCATCGTACTTGTTGCCACGGCGGATTTCTCGTTGCACGAATTTGAGGCAATCGTCCACGATATAGCGTATCCCCGTCTGAATACCAGAAAGCCTTGCGTTTTCACCCGCACGCTCTACCATGCCTTTCGCCGCATCGACGTGCGTGACGGTCGCACCTGCTTTCGCGCAAGCCACCGTTGCACCACCCGTGTAGGCAAACAGATTCAAAACCTTGATCGGTCTACCCGCGTTTTTAATAAGCTGCGTCATCCTTTCCCAATTGACCGCCTGTTCAGGAAATAAGCCGGTATGCTTAAAGCCCATTGGCTTGATTTTAAAGGAAATATCCAGCGTATCGTAGGAAATATTCCATTCCTCGGGCATCGGCTTTAAGTATTTCCAACCGCCTCCCCCTTTTTCGCTGCGCTTATAATAAGCGTTGAGCTTGGGATAGCTGAACAGATCAAACTGCGCCGACCAAATCACCTGCGGATCAGGACGGAGCAAATAGACGTCTTTCCAACGTTCAAGCTTATAGCCATCGCCCGTTGCGATGATGGAATAATCCTTCCAATTTTCGCTGATTCTCATGCGCCACACTTCCTTTGCTGTGGATTTTTTTGCAAAATACGGCATTTTGACCTATATATTATACAGAAAAGCACTTACTTTGTAAAGCATTTTAATGGTGCAATATAAAAGAATTCGACAGATTCCGCCCGTCCATTCCCCGATTTTTCAAGGGAAAGAAAAAAGTTTTATTTTTTTTCATTTTTAAGCAAAAAAACAGTTGACAAGCTTTTTATTTTTTAGTATTATAAATAGGCTCTTTGTGCGAAAGGCGCAAAGTTCCCATATCGCGGGGTGGAGCAGCTAGGTAGCTCGTCGGGCTCATAACCCGAAGGTCGCAAGTTCGAATCCTGCCCCCGCAACCAAATGGCGGCGTAGCTTAGTTGGTTAGAGCGTCCGGTTCATACCCGGAAGGTCATAAGTTCGAATCTCATCGCCGCTACCAAAGACAACAACGCGGAAACGCGTTTATATAGACGGCCCGTTGGTCAAGCGGTTAAGACACCACCCTTTCACGGTGGTAACATGGGTTCGAGTCCCGTACGGGTCACCAGCAAAAAGCACACCATTTTCGGTGTGCTTTTTTGCTGTGCCCGTACGGATTGACTTGAACACATCGGGTTCGCGCGAGGAGCAACAAAGTTGCGAC
>JAZURU010000064.1:0-5751 GCA_045606365.1 Candidatus Scatosoma sp.
ATATCCGAGCGAGCAAGGTCGGTAAGCACCACCTTCGAGCAACCGTTTTTCGTCAGCTCTTCCGCAAGCAGCTCCACTGCTTTTTTCGTATTTCCGTATACGGAGGTGTACGCAATCATAACCCCCTCCGTTTCCACACCGTAGCTTGACCACGTGTTATAAAGGTCAAGATAATACCCCAAATTTTCCTTCAAAATCGGGCCGTGCAGAGGGCAAATTGCATAGATCTCTACCCCCGAAAGCTTTTTCAAGAGCGCCTGTACCTGCACTCCGTACTTGCCAACGATACCAAAATAATATCTTCTTGCCTCGCAAGCCCAATCCTCATCTGCGTCCAGCGCGCCAAATTTACCGAAAGCGTCTGCCGAGAACAGTACTTTATCCGTCTTGTCATAGGTCAAAATAACTTCGGGCCAATGCACCATGGGCGCCGCAACAAAGGTAAGCTGGTGCGCACCCAAGGAAAGGGTAGCCCCCTCGCTCACCACCACTTGGCGTTCGGCAAAGTCCGTACCAAAATAATTTTTCATCATCCCAAAGGCGCGGGCAGACGCCACGATTTTTGCCTGCGGATACCGCTTTATAAACGCAAGCACGTTTGCCGAATGGTCGGGCTCCATGTGCTGAACGATCAAATAATCGGGCTGGCGCTCGTTTAAAACGGTTTGCACGTTATTCAACCACTCGTTGCAAAACGCCCCATCCACCGTGTCCATCACGGCAATCTTCTCATCGATAATTACGTACGAATTGTACGCCATGCCGTTTGGTACGTTATACATACCTTCGAATAAATCGATTTGCCGATCGTTTACGCCTACATATACAATATCTTTTGAAATTTCCATATCGTTCCCCTAATATATTTAATAACAAAACTGATTAACAATAACCTACCGCCAACCCAAATAAAAGGATCAGCGACGTAAGCAGGAGGTTTAACAGCTGAAACTTCCAGCTATATTTCACCCATTTCCCGTAGCCGACGCCCGCAAGTCCTAAGCTGATCAGCAGCGCGGCGTTCGTAGGATAAAATACGTTGGAAAATCCATCGCCAAAAGCAAACGCCACGATGCAAAGCTGCGGAGAAATCCCAAAAATCTGCGCCAACGGCTGAATGATCGGAATCAGCATAAACGCCTTTGCCGAACCCGAGGAAATGAAGAAGTTCATCACCAACACAATGAGGTAGATGAACAGAATCACCGTCCATTTCGGCAGTGTTTCCGCAAGCCCCACCGCACCAAATAAGACGGTGTCAAGAATCTTCGCCTCCTCCATCGTATACTTGATAGACGACGCCATCAAAATCATCAAAACCGCAGGAAGAATCCCCATAACCCCTTGCAAAGAAGTTTTGCCCAAATCCTTCCAACTCATTCCTGCAACCAAAGTGGATACGATCCCCGCAGCAAGAAAGGTGACGGCAACAATGATCATCGTATAATCCTGCAACGCGGGAAGAAAACTGGAACAAAGTATGGTAGCAATGCCCACGCCAAAAATACAAGCAAACCAGATCAGCGCCCTATCCAGCTTTATGTTTTTTTCAAAAGCGGCAATTTCCTCTTGTACAATCGGTTTTTCTACCCTTTTCGCGTACAAATACAGAAATCCCGCCAACAAAGCGTAGATGAGAACGAACGCAACCAAACGCAACCAGATGCCTGAAAACATCGGTAGGCCCGCCAACTGCTGCGCCACGCCGACCGTGAACGGATTGCACACGCCCGAGGCAAAGCCGCAGCCCACCGCAAGCAAGCTGATCCCCAGACCCGTCATCACGTCCCAGCCCAGCCGAACGGCAAGCGCCACCACGATGGGGACCAGCGGAACACATTCCTCAAACGAACCAACCAACGCCCCCAACGCCATAAAGAAGAACGCCAAAACCAGCATCAGCCGATACCGCGCCCCGCCAAAACGGTGGGTCAGCTTGTCCAGCATATACTTAATAAAGCCGCATTTGTCAAGTGCGCTGAAAATCCCGCCGATGACCAGCAAAAACGCGATGACGGCAATCAGAGCGCCGTTGCCTGCAGCGCCTAATACCAGCACAGGAGAAAGCAGCCATTTCCAAAACGGAATGCCGCCCTGCACGTATTTAAACCCACCCTCGATATCAATGATGAGGTTTCCGTTTGCATCCTCGACGCGCGCATACTCGCCTGCGGGCACGAAGATTGTCAAGATATAGGTAGCCACCATCAAGAGGAATATCACCGCAATCGCCGTTATAAAAGATTTTACGCCGATATTCAAACCCTTTTGTTTCGTTTCCGACATCTTATACCTCCGTTAAAACGTAGCGATAAAAATCCACCGCGGGCGCAAGCGCCGAAAGATCCACGTTTTCGTTGATGCCGTGTATGCTGTCCAGCTGCTCATCATCGATAATAAACGGCGTAAAGCGCAAACAATTTTCGCTGACGCGGCTCATGTATCTGCAATCGCTAGCGCTCATCATAACGTACGGCGAAGTCTTTACCGTGGGGAACACAGCCCCGATTGCCCGTTCAATCAAGCCGAATGCGTCGCTGTGATAATCGGAGATCGGGGAAGAAAAACCATCGTCCAAGACCACCGTTTCAATATCGTATTTTTTTGCAAGTTTTTCAATCGCGCGAATGCTTTTCTCGCTACCCTGATGATGGGAATAGCGCATATTTCCCACTACCCACGCCTCCTGCGGCAACACGTTTGCGCCCGACGAGCCACTCGCCATCGTGAACGCTAGCGTCGTCTTTAACATAGCGCCCGCCGCAGACGAAACAGAAGGGATAATCTTTGAAAGCAGCCCTTTAAAACCACGCGCATGCCTTAAAACAAATCCCAACAACCCGCCCATCGAGCTGCCGACGCGTGAAAACATTTCACATACCGTAGGCGATATCCTTGCGGTAAACAGGTTTTTCCTTTCCGCCGCCGCCATAAATTTCCCCAAACGTACCAACGGCGTATTCTTTTCGGGTGTCGAAGCGTGCCCACCCGCCGAACGGGCAATGAACTTTAAATCCACGCACCCTTTTTCACCTACGCCAACCATTGCAAACGCGCCCTTCGCGCCTGCAATCGGCTCGTGCACGATCATGCCGCCCTCGTCCAATACGAGGTGAAACCGCATTCCGCGCTCCTCTAAAAGCTTTGAAAGCATATCTGCCCCCGTGCCGTCGCATTCCTCGGTGCAGGTCGACATAAAATACACGTCGCGTTTCGGTACAAAGCCTTCCTCCGCCAGCTCGTTTGCCGCCTGAAACATCGCCCAAAGCCCGCCTTTGGTATCCAGCGTACCCCGCCCCCACAAACGCCCTTCTGCAATCGTACCTGAAAAAGGTGGATATCTCCACGCCCCAGGCGCCTCCACAACGTCTTGGTGGTTCATAAGTAGGATCGGCATTTCCTCGCTTTCCCCTTTCCAACGCATTAAAAAGCTGCCGTTATAGCTTTCGAATTCGCAAGCGCCGAATATGGCGGGAAAGGATTCCCTAAGCAGCTGTTGAAACTGATAAAATTTTGTCTTGTCCGCATGCTCGCCCGCCGTCACCGTTTCCTTTTGAATCAGCAGGGAAAGCGTCTGCGCGTATTTTTGCGTGCGTAAATCCGTCATACCGCCCTCGTTAAATATCTCGTTTTCTATCAATCGTGCAAAGCATATTATACTACTTTTGAAAAAAGTAGTCAAACAATTCACACTACGGCGCAAAAAAAAGACGGACAAGCCGTCTTTTATCCATTATAAAAACAACGCTATTAGGGTTAAAATCAAAAGGAATGAGAAGTTGAACGCCGAAAATCCGGCAATATACCTTCCCCCTTTCCCAGGATTGCGCTTTACGTATTCACGGAAGGTGATCAAGCTAGCCAAAGACGAGATCAGCGTGCCCACGCCGCCGATGTTCACCCCCAAAAGTAGCCCTCGGTAATTTCCCGTAAATTGTGACAGCAAGATTGCCGACGGTACGTTGCTGATACATTGGCAGGAAACAATGCTAACCAGCAGGGTATTCTTCTGCAAAAGCCCAGAAAACAGCTGGCGAACCACCTCAATCCTAGACATATTCCCCGCGAAAATGAAGAAGAAAACGAACGTAAGCAACAGCGGATAATCCACCTTTTTAAACGCCTTTTTGTCCATGCATAAAATCACCAGCGGGATGACAATCAGCCCCACCACGTAATGCACCACGCGGAACACGACAATGATAGACAGCGCAAACAACACAAGATAAATCACCGTGCGTATCGGCTGCGGGCGTATGTCCTCTTCGTGGATTTGCACGCTTTCGGGCTTGACGAAAAGAAAGCAACAAAGGGTGATCAGCGCAACCGACGTTAAAAACGGAATCGCCATGATCCCCATAAATTCGCCCGTGGGGATTTGGAACTTGGTGTATAAGTACAAATTTTGCGGATTACCAAACGGCGTCAACATTCCGCCAAGGTTTGCCGCGATGTTTTGCATGATAAAGGTAAACGCCATTAGCTTTTTCTTGCCCGTCGTTTCCAAAACGATATACCCAAGCGGCAAAAAAGTTAACAGCGCCATATCGTTGGCAAGCAGCATCGACCCCAAAAAGGTGACGTATACGAGCGCTAAAACGCAAGCGCGCGTATTTTTGAAAAGCTGAACGATCTTGTGTGCCAACATATAGAAAAAGCGAATATTCTTCAATGCACAGATGACCAACAGAGTGCAAAATAAGCAGGTCAGCGTTTTAAAATCAAAGTAGGAAAGATATTCGCTGTCGGGCGGTATGAAAATCATGGTGATTAGCGCCGCAATCAATGCGATTAGCATCACCGCATTTTTCTTTGTAAATGAGAGAATCCCCTCTAAAATGGCATGACCATGTCCAATTGTATTGTGTTTTTTGACCGCTACCGCCACCGTTTTTTCTCTCCTTATAAAAGCGCTCACGGTGAATGATTATAGCACTGTCAAAAAGGAATGTCAATTAAATAAAGGAACCCCGCCTGATTTTTTTCAAAGAAAAAAACGTTTACACGTGATATGATGTAAACGCTTTATTCCTCCTTATTCGCCAAGGATGTCTGCGATTAAACGGACAAACGCTTTGCCCGATTCCTCCAAAGTGCGGTTATTTTCAAAATAGCAATCGTATTCGTAATCGTTTACGTTCGAATCGGAAGAATTGCTCCACTGCTTATGCGTGTCACGCGTCACCAAGATCGTTTTGCAGATTGCATCTTTAACGCACTTTTTGAATTTCGCAATTTCCTCTGGTTCGCGAATGTGCACGAACAATACAACGTTGTCGCTGGATAAAAATTTTTCATACTGATCGCATAAAAATTGCAACGGCAAGTCGTTATAGCGAACGAACGCTTGTTTCAATTCCACCAACAGCAGCCTGCCAGCCTCGTCCTTTGTGCCGTCCCAGCCCGCGTATCTTGCAATGTCTTTGATTGGATCAATCGAAGAGATATTCACGGTGGGAAACGCCTTTTCCACCGCCGCACACAAGCTATCCTTTCCTACCCCGCCAGAGCCATTGATAATAACAACCAGTTTCTTTTTCATCCTTCTTCCTTCGCAAAATTGTTTATTTCTTGTATTATATCCCTTTTCCTTTCAAAAGTCAATAGAAAAACAAAAAACAATTTCGCCGATTGCACCTTATAATACAAAAATAGTTGACAAGTATCCCTTCTTAATATATTATAAAATGGTAATCTAACCATTACAAAAATTCTTAAGGCATACGTTGCAGAATTTTCTGCGTTCGCCTT
>JAZURU010000065.1:0-4229 GCA_045606365.1 Candidatus Scatosoma sp.
TCCGACTTCAACGGCGGTGCAGGTGGGTACGGCAAACTTTACCGATCCGTACGCGATGCCGAAGATCATTGCGGGCTTAGACGCTTGGTGCGATCGCCACGGCGTGAAAAACGTTTCCGAGCTGACGGGCGTATTAACCCTCAATCAAAGATAAATCGAGGTGGATTATGGAATACAATTATAAGCAACAATTTATTCGTTTCATGGTGGAAAACGGCGTGCTGCGCTTTGGTGAATTTACCTTAAAGAGTGGCAGAAAAGCGCCCTACTTTATCAATACGGGCAACTATAAAACGGGCAAGCAGCTGGCAAAGCTGGGCGAATATTACGCCGCTTGCATCGTGCAAAACGGCTTGGAGGCGGAAACACTGGTCGGTCCTGCGTATAAGGGGATTCCCCTTTCTGTGACGACGGCGATTGCGCTCTTTAACGGCTATGAAAAAGAGCTGAATTATTGCTTTGACAGAAAGGAAGTCAAGGATCACGGCGAGGGCGGTCTGTTCGTTGGCAAGCAGCTGGCAGACGGCGAAAAGGTAATCATCATTGAGGACGTTATGACCAGCGGTAAGGCGCTTGGGGAAATTCTGCCCAAGCTGGCTGCGGCGGCGAACGTGGAAATCGTCGGTATGGTCATTTCCGTAGACCGTATGGAAAAGGCTCTCAATTCCGATCTTTCTGCGGTGAAGATGGCAAAGCAAGAATACGGTATCGACGTCTATTCCGTCGTCAATATGAACGACATCATCGAGGCGATCGAGCAGGGCGTTATCGAGGGGAAAGAGCACTTGCCCGCGATGTACGCATACCGCGAAACCTACGGGGCGTAAGATGAAGAATTTTTTTGGAACAGTAAACGGTGAAGAGGTGTTTGGCTATACCCTTGAAAACGAGTGTTTAAAGGTCTGCATTTTAGATCGCGGCGCAACGCTGCAATCGCTGATCGTCAAGGAAAAGGGCGTAGACGTTGCGTTGGGCTATGAAACTGCGGAGGAATATAATGTCAAGGGCGGCACAATCGGCGCGGTTTGCGGCCGCTTTGCCAACCGTATCCGCGGGGGAAAGCTGACCGTGGACGGGGCGGAATATTCCCTGTATTGCAATGACCGCGGCAACCATCTCCACGGCGGTAAAATCGGGTACGATAAGCGAATTTTCACGGTGGAAGAACACACGCCACAGCGTTTGGTGCTGTCGCTGTTTTCCCCAGACGGAGAGGAAAATTACCCTGGGAACCTGCGTTTGACGGTTGTCTACACCTTGGTGGGCGGGGCGCTCAAAATCCGCTACGAGGCGGTGTCCGATCAAGCGACGGCAATCAACCTCACGAACCACGCCTATTTCAATTTGAATGGGGCAGGTACGGGTTCAGCGCTGGATCATCGGTTAAAGATCGAGGCAAGGCACTACCTTTCTACCGATGAAAATATGATTCCCGACGGTGGATTTACCCCCGTGGAAGGAACGCCGTTTGATTTTACGGCGGCAAAGCCCGTGCGCGTTGGCGACGAGCAGCTGCCTCATAACGAGGATTTAAAAAAGGGCGCTGGGTTCGATCATTGCTTTGTTTTTGATACCAAGCGCGATAAGTCGCAGGCGGTTGCCGTGCTTACGGGGGATCGAACGAAGATTCAGATGCGTTGTTATACCACTCTGCCTGCGGTGCAGCTGTACGCTGGCAACTTTTTAAACGTGGACGGCAAGGGTGGCCATTACGGCAGATGCGATGGGCTGTGTTTGGAAACGCAGGATATTCCCGATAACGTCAACGTACCCGCGTATGCGGCGTACGGCAGCTCGATTTACGGCGCAAACGAACGCTATGTCAGCGAAACCACCTACGAATTTACCTGCCTTTTGAACGAATGAGTGTGAGAAGAATAAGGAGAATATCAACATGGGAAAAGTTATTTTAACGGGGGATAGACCCACTGGAAAATTGCATATCGGGCATTACGTTGGCTCGCTTAGGCGGCGTGTAGAGTTGCAAAACAGCGGCGAATTTGATAAAATTTGGATCATGATTGCAGACGCGCAGGCGCTCACGGATAATTTCGACGACCCCGACAAGGTGCGCGCGAACATCACCGAGGTTGCGCTGGATTATTTGGCGGTAGGGCTTGACCCCAAAAAATCGACCATCTTCGTGCAATCGCACGTGGCGGAGCTGACCGAGTTGACCTTTTATTACATGAACCTTGTCACGCTGGCAAGGCTGCAAAGAAACCCCACGGTCAAGGCAGAGATCAAGCAAAAGAATTTTGAAATGTCGCTACCCATGGGCTTTTTGACCTATCCCGTTTCGCAGACGGCGGACATCACCGCTTTCAAGGCGGATACCGTGCCCGTCGGCGAAGATCAGCTGCCGATGTTAGAGCAGGCGAGGGAGATCGTCAGAAGTTTCAACGGTTTATACGGGGAAACGTTGGTGGAACCCAAGGCGGTGCTGCCGGAAAACAAATCCTGCTTGCGTTTGCCCGGTACGGACGGCATGGCAAAGATGAGCAAGTCCTTGGGCAACTGTATCTATCTTTCGGACAGCGCAGACGAGATCAAGCGTAAGGTAATGGGTATGTTTACCGACCCCAACCACCTGCGCGTTTCCGATCCCGGCGATACGAAGAACAACCCTACGTTCATCTATTTAGACGCGTTTGCAAAGGACGAGCATTTTGCCGCTTACGCGCCAGAGTATGCCAACCTTGATGAAATGAAGGCGCATTACGAACGGGGCGGCTTAGGGGATATGAAGGTGAAAAAGCTTTTGAACGCTGTCATGCAGGAAACGTTGGAGCCGATCCGCACCCGTAGAGAGGAATTGGCAAAGGATATTCCTGCCGTTTGGGATATGCTGTACGAGGGCTCGAAAGAGGCAAAGGCAAAGGCAGCGCAGACCTTAGACGAAGTCAAAAAGGCGATGAAAATTGATTATTTTGCGGGTAGAAATTGAGCAAAACCCGAATAAAAACCTAAAATGCCATAGGCAGGTATCGAATGAGTAAAAATTTATCCAAACAAAATAAAGCGCAGCTTTTGGAAAACTTGGCGGCGATCAAGGCGTATTTAAAGCGGGGTGGAAAGACGGAGGAAATCGCCGAGCTGTTGCAGGGCGTAGAGGCGCTGGAAACCGAGCTTCGCGCGCGCCGCTACGGGCTTGTGTACGAAGAACACCGCGAGGAGGTTGAGGAGCTGCTGGAACGCTATCTTCCCATTTTAAAGGAAGAAAAGGAGCTGTTTGTAGAGGGCGGCGGGGTATGTCATGCCCTTGTCGAGGGGGACAACCTCGCGTCGCTGACGGCGCTGAAAGGGGCGTATGAGGGGAAGATTGACTTTATCTACATCGACCCACCCTATAATAAGGGCAAGGACGGTTCCCCCTATAAGGACAAATACGTCGAGGGAGAGGACGATTATCGTCACAGCTATTGGTCGTCGTTTATGAGCAAGCGTCTGTCGCTTGCGCGCGAGCTGATGGCAGAGGACGGTTTGATCTGTATTTCCATCGACGATAACGAATTTGCCGCGTTAAAGCTCTTATGCGACAAGATTTTCGGGGAAAAGAACAAGCTTTCCATTCACCACATTCAGGTGCGCTACGGCAACAAGAGCTTGAACGAGAAAAAGGACTTCCAAGAGGTCTGCGAATACGTGCTGTTTTACGCAAAAAACGCCCGTAAGTTTCAGGCGAACAAACCCGCCGAGGAATATTCCTTGGATAAATTCTGCTACGAGATCCGTGAAACGGGGGACTACACCGAGGAGGTTATCGGCGGCAGAAAGGTTAAAATTTTCAAAAAGGGCAGCTACGAGATCGAAAAGAAAAAGGTGGGCTGTCTGGGCTTTTTAAAGGCGACTTGGGCTTCGGGCAGCGTTGTAAAGGGCAACGCCTCTGGCAAATACTTTGAAACCCACTTAAAGCCGAGAAAGGAAATTGATGGCTTGGGTACGCTGTATAAGGTAGAGGGCATCGGCGAAGACGGGCTGGGCTATCGCTATTTCACGGGTCCGCAAAAGGCGGAGGCAACGCAGGGGCTGTTCTATTCGGGCGTACCCTTAGAACGCGTCAAAGAAATGGCGGCAGGCACCAGCAAAAAATATCGCCCCATCGGCAATTTTTATGATTTTGCAGCGGACTTTGGCAACATTCGGCACGAGGGCGGCGTGGCGTTCAACGGCGGCAAAAAGCCGACGAAGATGCTCCGTCAGTTCCTTTGCTATCATCAGCGTAAGGA
>JAZURU010000066.1:0-6537 GCA_045606365.1 Candidatus Scatosoma sp.
CTTTGAGGATTTGACCCTTCGCGATCTGGGTGGAGCGCAAATGCCCAACGAGATCCGTATCTACGTCAAGGACTTTGACCATAAGGACGCGGTTACGGCACACCTTGATAAGTGGAATGATGAAATCAAAGCCGATGACGAGGCGGCGCAGATTCAATATTCGGATACGGTGGCGGTTTTGATGACGCTAGTGCGCGGCATGCTGGACGCGGTCACCTACGTTTTGGTGGCGTTTACCGCCATTTCCTTGGTAGTATCCTCGGTCATGATCGGGGTCATCACCTACGTTTCCGTGGTGGAGCGAACAAAAGAGATTGGCGTGCTGCGATCCTTGGGCGCAAGGAAGAAGGATATTCGCCGTCTGTTCAATGCGGAAACTTTCTTAATCGGGCTTTGCGCGGGCTTGTTTGGCGTGGGCATTACCTACGCGCTTTCCGTGCCGATCAATCTGCTGCTGCAACATTTGACGGGCATTGCCTCCTTGGCGGCATTGCCGATCGGTCAAGGCATTGTTATGATCGTGGTCAGCGTGGTGCTGACGCTGATCAGCGGTTTGATTCCTGCAAATGCGGCGGCGAAGAAGGATCCTGTCATCGCGCTTAGAACGGAATAAACGCAGTAAAAAGCATCGCGTATGCGGTGCTTTTGCCACACACGGCGGGGCAAAAAAAGGAGGAAGAATATGCAAACGGAAAAGATCAGGCTGACTTCGCCTGCGGACGGGCTGGAGCTAAACGTTTTGATTGCGAAACCTGACAGTGGCGAGGTCAAGGGTATCATACAGATTGCGCACGGCATGTGCGAATACGTGGCGCGGTATTTGCCGATGATGGAATATTTCACGGCGAACGGCTATATTGTGGCGGGCAACGATCATCGCGGTCACGGCGAAAGCGTGCGCGCAGCAGAGGATCTTGGTTGGTTCTACGAAAAGCACGGCAAAGCCATCGTGCAGGATCTGGTTGCGGTGACGAAATATTTAAAAAACCGCTACCCAGGTATGCCTTTAACGCTGTTTGGACACAGCATGGGCAGCATGGCAAGCATGGTATATTTGCAGGAAAACGACGGGTTGATTGACAAGCTGGTGCTCAGCGGTTCGCCCACGAAAAATCCCATGGCGGGGATTGCGGTGTTTTTGTCCGACGTCATCGCCCTGTTCAAGGGAGCGCGCCATCGCAGCAAAACGTTGTATTCCCTCTCGATCGGGGCGTACGAAAAACGCTATCAAAAGGAGGGCAAAGCGGCTTGGCTGTCGGTGGGCAAACCGAATGTGGAAAAGTACGTTGCCGATCCGTTATGTTCGTACGTATTCACCTGCAACGGATTCAGAAACCTTTTTTGCCTTTTGAAAAATGCCTACGTAGGCAAGCGGTATAAGGTGGAAAAATCCGAATTGCCGATTTTGTTTATTGCAGGAGGGGACGACCCCGTGATCGGCAGTGAAAAGCAATGGCTGGAGGCGCAGACATTTTTGAAAAAGCAGGGGTATCAAAGGGTGGACGGAAAGCTGTATGCAGGCTTTCGTCACGAGCTGTTAAACGAGGACGATCCCGCCCCCTTCCTTGCAGATCTGCTGGCATTTTTAAACGCCGAATAAAAAGCGAAAAATCCTACGCATAACTCTCCAAAATCCGCACACACTACGGATAGGAGGGACAGCTATGAAAATCATCAATATCATTGCGTATATTCTTGTGATCGTAGGCGCAGTCAATTGGGGCTTATACGGGCTGTTCGATTTCAACCTCGTCGCTACGGTATTCTCCGGTGCGAGGGCGGTTGGCTCGATCATCACGTACAGCATCATCGCGATTGCGGCGCTTTGGCTGATTATATCGCCGATGATCACGGACGGCGTTTTGTGGCTTCGCGGTAGACACGCGCACTAAACGGGGTGTAAAAAAAGCGGATTTCCCTTGCGGGAAGTCCGTTTTTTTTCGTAAGACTATTGCATTTTGCTTGCGCGTATGCTATAATAAGAATACAAAAAAGGAAAGGAGGCATTACATATGCTTAATTTGTTGGCTTTGGATACGGGCACGATCGTCACCTTGGTGATCGTTGGCGTCGTTATAATTTTGGCGATTATTATCATTGCTTGGTACATCAGCACGCGCAACCGCTTTGTTCGGCTGAAAAACAAGGTGGAAGAGGCTTGGGCAAGCATCGACGTGTATTTGAAAAAGCGTTTCGACCTAATCCCCAACCTTGTGGAAACGGTGAAGGGCTACGCTTCGCATGAGAGCGAAACCTTGGAAAAGGTGGTGGCTGCCAGAAATATCGCGGCGGGCGCAAGAACGGCAGAGGAAAAAATTGCCGCGTCGGCAAGCCTTACCAGCAGCTTAAAGACTTTCTTCAACGTGGTTTCTGAAAACTATCCCGATCTGAAAGCAAACACCAACTTCTTGGATCTGCAAAACCAGCTGAAAGGGATCGAGGAGGATTTGGAAAACGCTCGTTTGTATTATAACGGTCAAGTCAAAACGTTCAATACCGAAATCGAGCTGTTCCCTGCGAACATCGTTGTAAAGGGAATGGGTGAGGAGTATAAGAAACGTCCTTATTACGAAATCGAAAACGAAGAAGAACGTCAAAACGTTAAGGTGAGCTTTTAATGAAAAGAAATCATAAGGCAGGAATGGGGTGGGCAAAAGGGCTTTTGCTTGCCCTTTTTGCTTGCATCATCGGGATTATTATTTTTCCGTACATAGGGGGCAGGGTTGAGGCGAATGCCGAGCTTTCTGCAAAAAAGCACGCTGCGGCAAGTGCCCCGTGCACCGTGGAATATTATACGGTAAACGCAGAAGTGAACGAGGACAGAACGATTACGTTTAAGGAAGAAATTTCGTTTACCATGCTGCAAAGCAAAAACTCCTTTTATCGGGCTTTGCCCATGGAGGGAGATCGCTTTTTGAACATAACCGCAGAGGGGGTAAACAACCCTGATTTTTCCTTTGACGTGCAGGACAATCCCGACGTGGACGGATTTATCGACATCAATTGCTATGGGGGGCTTTCCAAGGGAAAAACGCTGACCTACCGCTTTACCTATACCATGGAATGCCATTTTTCCAACACGGAAAAGGGAATGATTATCGACTTTGTCGGCGGAGGCTGGCCGTTCGCCCTTAACAACGTGGACGTAAAGGTTTCCTTCCCTGCTGAGCTTGCAGCCTACCAGATTCATTCCACCAAATTTGGAGAATCGGGCAACGATTACGTGGAGGTGGTGGAAGAAACCTCTACCTACCTGCACCTGCATGCGGATAAGCTGCCGCTGTCCTATTCCGATTACGGCAATTTTGCCGTGCCGGTCACGGTGCAATTTGACCTTGTGGACGGCGGTTTGCAACCGAAGTTGGCGTTGGATTTTACCCGCCCGACGGTGTGGGTTCCCATCGTATTGGGGCTGCTGTTGCTTTCGGGGGCTGCCGTGCTGTTCTTTTTTAGCCGCAACAAGCCCGTGCTGTCCACGGTGGTGGGCTTTAAGCCGCCTGAGGGAAAGGATCCCATGACGGTGGGCTATCAGCTGGACGGAAACGTGGACAACGAGGATATCACGTCCATGATCTATTATTTCGCCTCAAAAGGGTATTTGAGCATATCCTTTGAAGAGGGTGAGGCGGTTCTGCACCGCAAGTGCGAATTTGATTTACCCGATACGGAGAGCGCGCACGCGAAAGCCTTATTTGAAGGGCTGTTTGACGATGGCAGAACGACGACGTGCGTATCCGATTTAAAGAATGCGTTCTACGTGCATGCGGATAAAGCGAAGATTTTGGTCGGCTCGAAAAAACGGGAAATGTACCAAAGGAGCTCGCTGGTGCGTTTTGTGCTGTGCGCGTTGTTGGCGATGGGTGCCTTCCTTTTGATTCCTGCGCTGGTGGGGCTCATCTACGTGGGCGGCGGGTACGTATCCTTCTTGGGCGGCATGATGATGCTCTTGCCTGTCGGCGTGAGCGCGGTGCTGTCTATGGTTCTAGAAAATTACCGCTATAAGTGGGATACAAAACGCAAGGTAGGGATTTGGCTGATCATTGCCTTGGCGATGGTGATCGGCGGCGTGTTCTACGTTGCGGCGTACACCCACGTTTTGACCTTGGCGGAACGCCTAATTACGTTGCTTGGCGGCTACGGCGTATTGATTTTGGGCAGCGGAACGTTGGTGCGGACGGAAGAACATACCGAGCTTTTGGGGCGTATCTTAGGCTTTAAGGAATTTATCCTAGTGACGAAGAAAGAGCGCTTGGAAGAGCTGATCGAACAAAACCCCGCGCTGTTCTACGACGTACTGCCGTACGCGCAGGTCTTGGGCGTGTCCGACGTTTGGGAAGAAAAGTTTAAATCGATTACCATCCAGCCGCCTACGTGGTACGAGGGGGATTTCACGTTGTTTGATTATTGGATCATTCGCCGTTCAATGCGCTTGGCGGCGTTTACGATGATGACCCGCCCTTCGGGCAACGGTTCGTCGGTGGGCGGCAGCGGTGGCGGCGGCTCGTTCGGCGGATTTTCCGGCGGCGGTGGCGGCGGTGGCGGCGGTGGCTTCCGTTAATTTTAATAAAGCCGTATCCGCTTTTGTCGGCGTTAATCGTTCTGGCGTAATCGTTTGACGAGAATTGCCATAGATAAAAAAAGAAAAAATCGGATCCTTGAAAGGGGATCTGATTTTTTTTGCAAAATGAAGGCGATTTTTTTGCGTAAAATACTTGACAAGGAGAATACTTCGTGATATGATGTATTGCACAACCAAAGCAATATATTGCCTTGGTTGAGGAGAGGTATACGATGGATATACAGTTAAAACGAGGGTTGCTGGACGTGTGCGTCTTGGCGGCGATCAAGAACGAAGATTCGTATGGATACAAGATCATCAAGGACGTAAAGCCGTACGTAGAGCTTTCCGAATCGACCCTATACACCATCTTGAAACGCTTGGAGGGGGCAAAGCTGCTGACGGTACGCACCGCTGAGCATGGGGGAAGATTGCGGAAATATTACCGCATTACCCTGTTGGGGCGCAAGCGCATAGAGGCGTTTAAGCAGGAATGGAAAGAAGTGATGCAAATATACAGCTTTGTAAATCGGGAGGAGGAACATGAATAAGCAACAATTTTTAGCAGAGCTTGAAAGAGGCTTGTGCGGGCTGCCGCAGGAGGATATCGAAGAGCGCCTTGGCTTTTACAGCGAAATGATTGATGACAGAATGGAAGAGGGGCTTTCCGAAGAGGAGGCGGTGGCAGGCGTTGGCTCGGTGGAAGAGATCGTTTCGCAGATTGTCGCTGAAATCCCGCTTTCCAAGCTGGTCAAAGAAAAAATGCTGCCTAAGGAAATAGACGCATGGGTCATCGTGCTGGTGGTGCTCGGCTTTCCCATTTGGTTGCCGTTGCTGATTGCGTCGGCTGCCATTATCTTCTCGATGTACGTTGTGCTGTGGGCGCTGATCGTTTCCTTGTGGGCGGTGTTTGTTGCCGTGGTGGCGTGTGCGCCTGCCTGCGTAATATTGTGTATCGTCCTTGTCTGCACGGGGGAAGGCGTTGCCGGGCTTGCATTGCTGGGCGCAGGTCTTGCGTGCGCGGGCGTGGCGATCCTGCTGTATATCGGCTGTATCGAAGCGACCAAAGGCGGCGGTGTCCTTGCCAAAAAAATGCTGATTGCGATTAAGAAAATTTTTGTAAAGAAGGAGGGAAACCATGCGTAAGAATTTTCGTGTGTGGCTGGTTGTAGCCCTTTCCTTGATTTTGGTTGGCGGGATCGTATTCGTGGTGGCGTTGGCGTGCTGCGGCTGGGATTTTGCAAGGCTGGATACCGCGGAATATCAAACAATGACCTATCAGATCGAGGCGGTGGAGGAAATATCCATTTGCGTGGAAACAGCAGACGTGCGTGTGGCGGCATCGGAAAACGGCGAACGCAAGGTGGTATGCTATGAACGGGAAAGCGCGCAGCATACCGTTGAAACCAGCGGGGGAAAACTCGGCATCGAGGTGGTGGATAACCGCAAATGGTATGAACATCTTTTTAGCTTTGGCAGAGATGCGATCACCGTATATTTGCCAGAGGAGGAATATTCGTCGCTAACGATCCAAACGGATACGGGCGACGTGGAGGTTTTGCATAAGTTCCTTTTTGGCAGCGTGGAAATTTCGTCGCATACGGGGGATATCAAATGCGTGGCCTCGGCCAGCGGAAAAATGCGGCTGGCATCCTCTACGGGGGATCTTGAAATTGCGGGCGCGTCCATGGCAGAGCTGCAAATTTCCGTTTCTACGGGGCGGGTGGTTGTGGCAGACGTACAATGCGTAGGCAGCCTCAACGTCGGCGTATCCACGGGCGATGCGTACCTGGCAAACGTCGCTTGTGAAAGCTTTACCACGAGGGGCGGCACGGGGGACGTCGTCATGAAGGATTTGGTGGTAAGCGGCAAGCTTTTCATCGAAAGAGGCACGGGGGATGTGACCATGGAAAATTGCGACGCCGCCGAGCTGTATATCAAAACGGGCACGGGGGACGTAAACGGCACGCTGCGTTCGG
>JAZURU010000067.1:0-1766 GCA_045606365.1 Candidatus Scatosoma sp.
ATGCGGTTGCGGAGGCGATCGACAGAAAATAATCATAAAGCGGGTAAAAAATAGGCGAAAAATAAGCGAAAAATAGGCAAAAAACGTGTAAAAAAGGTATAAAAAACAGGCTAAAATTAGCCTGTTTTTTTGCGTATTTCGCGCGAGGTCTATTCGTTTTTTTAGCCGTCATAAAAAGGTATGACAAATTTCTTGACAAGGGCGGGGAAATGGTGATACAATATACGTGGTATCCTGAAAGGATAATTTTAAGAAGAAGAATGGAAAAATGAAAACGATTGATGGACAAGTGTTAAAGAGGATGATATACGGCGGCAGGGCGAGATTGGCGGCTTGTGCAGAGGAACTGAACGCCCTCAACGTCTTCCCCGTACCCGATGGGGATACGGGTTCGAATATGCTGAAAACCATGGATTTCGGTTGGCAATCTATCGCGGCAAGCGAAAGCGATTCCGCTGCGGAGATTATGTCCGCTTTTGCGGGCGGTGCGGTGTTGGGCGCGCGCGGCAATTCGGGGGTAATTCTTTCACAGATCTTCCGTGGCATTGCCAAAGGCTTTGCAGGGCTGAATACCATTGATACGGCGCAGCTTTCTGCGGCTTGCGCGATGGGGGTAGAGGCGGCGTATTCTTCGGTGGTAAAGCCTGTAGAGGGCACTATCCTCACCGTGTTCCGTGAGGCGGCTGGTGTAGAAGCGGATGAGATAGAGGCTTGGTTTACCCGCCATATCGAATACGCGCAAACGGCGCTGAAGCACACGCCCGAGCTTTTGCCTGCCTTAAAGGAAGCGAACGTTGTTGATAGCGGCGGCGCAGGATATTTGCGCTTGGTCGAGGGGATGCTGGAAGGTTTGACGGGGGCAGAGATTGCATTTGCAGACGTCGACCCCGCAGACAGTGGCAGCCAAAAGGCAGTGGATTTTTCCGCGTTCACTCGTGATAGTGTGTTGGAATTTGGCTACTGCACCGAATTTTTCCTGCGATTGCAAGCGGCAAAGGTGGACGTGGATCACTTTGATGACGAGGGCTTGAAAGCCTTTTTGTCGGGTGTGGGCGATTCCTTGGTGTACGTACGCGCCGATGACCTTGTCAAGGTGCACGTGCACACGAAAACCCCTGGGCAGGTATTAAACGAATGTCAAAAATACGGCGAATTTCTCTCTTTAAAGGTAGAGAATATGAGCCTGCAGCACGAAGAACAGCTTGGGGCAGGGGCAAAAAAGCCGACGGCGCCCAAAAAGCACCTTGCCACCGTGGCGGTGGCGATGAGCGAGGGCATGAAGGCGCTGTTTGAAGAGGGCGGCGCGGACGCCGTGATTATGGGCGGCGCGTGCACCAACCCGTCTACGGGGGAATTTTTGGAGGCGTTTAGAGGCTTGAATGCAGACGCCATCGTCGTGTTGCCCAACAACAGCAACGTGTATATGGCGGCAAAGGCTGCCGCGGAGGAATACGGGGCAGAGCAAGCGGGCGTAAAAGTGATGGTATTGCCCACGACGTCCATGCAGGCAGGCTACGTAGCGCTGCTGGTGGCGACCGATTCCGAGGATGCGGACGGCGTTTTTGCAGACATGCAAGAGGCGGTGGACAATGCGGCTTGCCTTTCGCTGACCTTCTCGGTGCGGGATACTTCGGTGGGCGGTATACAAATTCACAAGGACGATCACATCGGCTTTTTAGGCAAGGAGCTGCGCGCTTGCGCGAAGACGCGCTTGCAGTGCCTCAAAGAACTCTTCCTTTGCGTAGAGGACGTAGAGGATAAGGAAA
>JAZURU010000068.1:0-4859 GCA_045606365.1 Candidatus Scatosoma sp.
CGTAATAACCGTAGCACCCAGGACGTTTAAAATAATATTCGTTGTCAATGAAATAGAACGTCACGCCGTTTTCCACGCAGGTAAAAATACCGCAATACTGATTGCGCCAAGAAAGAGGGGTGAAGATATTGCCCATAAACGTCAGTTTCCGTCTTTGGTCGGGCTTGATGTCCGAATACAGCGGCAACACAACGCGAATATCGTAGGACGGATCCTTTGCTAGCGCCTGCGGCAAAGAGCCGATAACGTCCGCTAAACCTCCCGTAGCAATAAACGGTCTTGCTTCGGAGGCAACGAATAAGATTTTCGTTTGTCCACAAACAGTCCCCTCCTTTTCAGGCGCGGGAGCCAGTGGTCTTTCTTCCGTTAAAATTTCTACCGCGGATTTGGGCGCTGCCTTTTTTGCCTTTGCGCGTACGGCGGTCGTTCTCTTTTTGGTACCGGTGGTTTCTGCCATAATATTCTCCTAAATAAATTGCTTTTTATACATAAAAATGCTTTTGTTCCGCGATGTTTCGCGGAACAAAAGCCGCTACAATTACAGATGCTTGCCCTTTTGAATGATGTAGGGTAAGGTTTCGCAACCCGCCAAATGACGCTTGGAAGTGATGACGACGTTCTTATCGGTTATTACGCAATCAATCGACGCACCGTCCGAAATTACGCTGTCCTGCATGACGATGGAATTGCGAACAACTGCGCCCTTTCCAACGCGCACGCCACGGAATAAAATCGAGTTTTCCACAGTTCCCTCGATTTCACAGCCGTCGGAAATTAAGGAATTTTTCACCTGCGCCTCCGCACCGTATTTCGAAGGAGCGCTATCACGTACCTTCGTATAGATGTCTCTGTCGCTGAACAGCTCGTCGCGCACTTTTTTGTCCAAAAGCTCCATATTGTGCTTAAAGTATGCCGCAACGGAATCAATCCCTGCATAATAGCCCTTAAAATCATAGCTGAAAATACGCAGGTTTGTCATCTGTTTCATGATGACGTCTTTGCTAAAGCTTCTAGAGCCGTGCGCCACGCTGTCGTTTACAAGGTTCAAAAGGAATTTCCGTTCGAATACCATAATCCCGACGGAAACGGTCGCTTCCCCTTTCGTGACGCCGCGGTCCACCTTTTTCGCGTCTACAATTCTGCCCGTTTCGTCTGCCTCGACCAAAAGATAATCGTGCGTCTTTTCCACGGGACCCTTCTTGGTGACAATTGTGATATCCGCATCACGATCTTCGTGCGTTTTGATGATGTCTTTGATGTCGAATTTCGCCACTGCGTCGCAATCGTAAAGCACGACGTACTTTTCGTTTCTACGCCCAAGGAACCCTGTCAAGGAGCTGATTGCTTCCATTCTGGTATTGTCATAGACCTCGGAATTTTCCGAAAAAGGAGGAAGCAAAATCAAGCCGCCGTCCTTTCTTGCCAAATCCCAATCCTTACCGCTACCGATATGATCAATCAGTGAACGATAGTTGTTGTTCGCAGAAAGCCCTACCGTCGTAATCCCCGAATTGACCATGTTGGAAAGCGCAAAGTCGATAATACGATACCTGCCGCCATAAGGAATGGACGCCATCGTTCTTCTATGTACCAGTTCCGGTACGCTCTCTTCGTGAATGTGACTGAAAATTACACCAACTGCCGATGCTGCCATATCTGTTTCCTCCTTATTGCATAATATCGCTTTCGTGTTTCTGCCCTTCAGAAACCGTGACGCCGTCGGCAACGGTAATGCCTCTGCCGAGTACGACAATCTCTGCCGAAGGATCTTTTGCTACGCCGATTACAGCGTTCTTGCCTACCATCACGTTCTCGTCAATGATAGAATAAGAAACGGTTGCGCCCGCTTTGATCACGCTGTTCGCCAAAACGACCGCGTCTTTGACGGTTGCGCCCTCTTGAACAATGACGTTGCTACCCAAAATCGAATTTTCCACAACGCCGTCAATTTCACAACCCAGCGCAATCATCGAATTTCTAACCACACCGTTTGCACCAATGCATTCCGGGGGCGCCAAGGGGTTTCTGGAATGGATTTTCCAGCTCTTATCGCTCACGTCAAATTCAGGCGTTTCACCAAGCAGATCCATATTTGCTTCCCAGAGGGAAGAAATCGTACCTACGTCTTTCCAATAGCCCTCAAAACGGTAAGAGAACATCTTTTCGCCCGCGTTCAGCATGGCGGGAAGTACGTCCTTACCAAAGTCCTTCGAGGAATTTGGATTGGCATCGTCTGCCTCTAAATAAGCAAACAGCTTTTTCGCCGTGAAGATATAGATGCCCATGGACGCCAGCGTGCTCTTGGGAATCTTCGGCTTTTCTTCAAATTGATAAATCGAGCCGTCGGGGTTCGTGTTCAGAATGCCAAATCTAGACGCCTCAGAAAGCGGAACGTTGATCGCAGCGATCGTGCAGTCTGCCCCTGTTTCTTTATGCGCTTTCAGCATAGCGGCATAGTCCATCTTGTAGATGTGGTCACCCGAAAGCACCAAGACGTATTCGGGATCGTACATCTTCATAAAATGCATATTTTGGTAGATGGCGTTTGCCGTGCCCTCATACCACGAAGAACGCGCCTTCGCTTGATACGGCGAAAGGATATGTACCCCGCCGAAGGTACGGTCAAGGTCCCAAGGCTGTCCGTTGCCG
Source organism: Candidatus Scatosoma sp. (assembly GCA_045606365.1). Taxonomy (GTDB): domain Bacteria; phylum Bacillota; class Clostridia; order Christensenellales; family Borkfalkiaceae; genus Scatosoma. Next base: position 2,650 of record JAZURU010000068.1, read on the forward strand.
ATGTATTCGTTCAAAATCAGCGGCTGGTACTGCGTTAATACGCCTACGGTATCAATTCCAGAGTTGATGCAGTTGGAAAGCGGGAAATCAATGATACGGTATTTCGCGCCAAAGGCAACTGCCGGTTTTGCAATGTTTGTGGTAAGCGCATACAAGCGGCTGCCTTGTCCGCCCGCCAAAAGCATTGCAACGCATTCTTTCTTTCTTTGCATAATAAGCCCCCTATGTCTTTTATTTTTCTTTAATTAAATATACGCAAGTCAATTTCGGCAAATGGAATCGAATGGAATTTTCCTTACCGTGACTGTACGTCTTTTCCGTTTTAAATACCCGTTTTTTAAACGCTCCGCTGCCGCCGAAACGAAGCATATCGCTGTTGAAAATTACGCGATACGTCCCCTTTTCTACCCCCAGCGTATAGTTCCAATAATCCTCGCCTGAGAAATTCAATAGGACAATTACCTCTTGCCCCTGCCTGTCCCGACGTTTAAATGCAATAAAGTTGCGATCGGAATCGTCCGCAGCCAGCCATTCAAACCCGTCCCAGCTGTCGTCAATTTCATACAAGGCGGGAGTATTTTTATAAAGCGCATTTAAGGCCTGCACCGCTTTTTTCAGCTTTGCATGCATGGGATAAGCCTCTAAGAAAAACTCGACGCCCTCCTTATAATTCCACTCCTTAAACTGCCCAAATTCCGTGCCCATAAAATTGAGTTTCTTCCCTGGATGCGCCATCATATACCCTAAAAAGGTTTTCACCCCGGCAAATTTTTCTTCGTACGAACCGGGCATTTTTCCAATAAGGGACATTTTTCCGTGTACCACTTCATCATGGGAAATGGGCAAAATATAGTTTTCCGAAAAGGCATACATCAATGAAAACGTAAGCTTTCCGTGTGCGTATCTACGGAAGAGTGGATCTGTCTTGATATACGCAAGCACGTCGTTCATCCAACCCATGTTCCATTTGAAATTGAAACCCAGCCCACCAACGTTGGTAGGCTTTGTCATCATCGGCCACGCAGTCGATTCCTCCGCAATCATCATAGCGTGCGGGAATGCAGCGAAAATCGCCTCGTTTAACCTGCGTAAAAACGCCACCGCCTCCAAGTTTTTATTCTCGCCATAGATGTTGGGAACCCATTCCCCCGGTTCTTTGTCGTAATCCAAATATAGCATGGACGCCACGGCATCTACACGTAAGCCGTCAACGTGGTATTTTTCAAAGAAAAACATCGCCGAAGAAATAAGAAAGGATACGATTTCCGCCCTGCCATAATCGAAACGACGGGTACCCCAACCCTTATTTTCCATACGATCCCATTGACCGGATTCATATAACGGCTGTCCGTCGAATTCATATAGACCAAAAGCATCCTTAGGGAAATGCGCGGGCACCCAATCCAAAATAACCCCGATCCCCGCAGCGTGAAAAGCGTCGATTAAATACATGAAATCTGTGGGCGTACCCAAACGAGAGGTGACCGCATAGTAGCCGCTGACTTGATACCCCCACGAGCCGTCAAAAGGATGTTCGGTAAGCGGCATAAATTCAACATGCGTATACCCCATCTCTACAACGTAAGGAACAAGCTCTTTTGCAAGATCGCGAAAGGTAAGATAATCATCGTTTTCTTTGCGTTTCCAAGAGAGCAGATTTACTTCGTAAATGTTGACGGGCGCAGCATAGATATTCGTATGCCTTTTACGCTCTAAATATGCCCCGTCCTGCCACTTATACAGAGGAAAATCGTAAAGCTTTGAGGCGTTAGAGGATTGCACGCCGGGCGTTTCCGCATGAAACGCCAAGGGATCTGCTTTATACAGCGTTCTGCCGTCATAAGTCGTGATGCAATATTTATAGGACGTATAACGCTTTAAATGGGGAATAAACAGCTCCCAAGATTGCCCGTCAATCATCTTTGACATTAGATGCGACGTTTCGCACCAACCGTTAAATTCGCCGATGACAGAAACCGATTTTGCGTGCGGTGCCCAAACGCGAAATACGTAGCCCTTTTTTCTATTTATGGTAAGAGGATGGGCGCCGTACGTTTCGTAAAGCTTGAAATTTTCACCGTGATGAAATAAATGCAGCGGTACGTTCGTTTGCAATTCGTCCATTTTTCCCTCCTATAATATAGCAAAATTGAAATTTTGAACACCAAAATGTTCGTTATTTCCATTATACAACAAAAAAAATGTTTTTT
>JAZURU010000069.1:0-5408 GCA_045606365.1 Candidatus Scatosoma sp.
AGAGAAATCGCGCAGGTACGCGCGAAGGTGAGCGCTTACGAGGCGGGGGAAACCGCGCTTTCGGATGCGGCGGACGTCATCGACCTCATCGAAGAAACGGGTGACGAAAGCTTGATTGCCGAGCTGGACGAAATGCTGGCGGTAGCGGAAAAGGACATCGAAGATATGCGTATCCGCGCTATCTTGAAAGGTCCGTACGACAACCACAACGCCATGCTTGCGCTGCATGCAGGCGCGGGCGGCACGGAGGCGTGCGATTGGTGCCAGATGCTGTACAGAATGTACACCCGATATTGTGAAAAGATGGGCTTTAAGGTGTTCGAGCTCGACCGCGAAGCGGGCGACGGCGCGGGCTTAAAAAGCGTAGCTTTCAGGGTAGAGGGCGAAAACGCGTACGGCTATTTAAAGGCGGAAATGGGGGTGCACCGCTTGGTGCGTATTTCCCCGTTCGACGCCAATAAGCGCCGTCAAACGTCTTTCTCGTCCTTGGAAGTTATGCCCGAGGTAGAGGACGACAACGAAGTGGAGATCAACGACGACGATATCCGTATCGACATTTACCATTCGGGCGGGGCAGGCGGTCAGAACGTCAACAAGGTAGCCTCGGCGGTGCGTATTACGCACTTCCCGACGGGCATCGTTGTACAGTGCCAAAACGAACGTTCGCAGTTGCAAAACAAGGCGATGTGCTTTAACATGCTGCGCTCTAAGCTGTTAGAGCTGAAAATCAAGCAGCGCCAAGAAGAGGCGCAAGCGATGAAAGGGGACGTGAAGAAAATCGAATGGGGCGCACAGATTCGTTCGTACGTATTCTGTCCGTACACCTTGGCAAAGGACCACAGAACGGGCTATGAAAAGGGCGACATTCAGGCGGTCATGGACGGTGAAATTCACGGCTTTGTTATTGACTATTTAAAGAAATTCTAAAAATAAGAGGGGGCAGGTATCGTTTTACCGCCCCTTGAAATATCTACTTATGTACAATCCTACCTTTGATCCAAACAAAAAAGACCCCGTCATTTTGGGGATAGAATCCTCTTGCGACGAAACGGCAGCGGCGGTGATCCGCGGCAGAGAAATTCTGTCGGACGAGATTGCCTCGTCTGCCTCTACGCAAGCGCTTTTCGGGGGCGTAGTGCCCGAAATTGCCTCCCGCGCGCACACGGATGCCGTTGCGGAGGTTGTTTCGCGCGCCATTGAAAAGGCGGGGATCAAGGCGGAAGAGATTGACGCGGTTGCCGTCACTTACGGGGCGGGGCTGCTGGGCGCACTGTTGGTGGGCGTATCCTTTGCCAAGGCGTTTGCGTACGCCTTAAACAAGCCGCTGATTGCGGTCAACCACATTCGCGGACATATTGCGGCGGCTTATTTGGTGGAAAAGGCATTAAAGCCTCCTTTTATCACGCTGCTGGCAAGCGGTGGGCATACGGCGATTTTGTACGCAAAGACGGAGGCTGAGTTTGAAATTTTAGGGGGCACGTTGGACGACGCTGCGGGCGAAGCCTTTGATAAAGTAGCGCGGGTTTTGGGGCTGAAATACCCTGGCGGCCCGAACGTACAGCGTTGTGCGCTGGACGGAAAGCCGTGTATTCCCATGCCGAAGATGCTCAAAGGCGGTGGCGGCTATAACTTCTCTTACAGCGGTTTAAAGACGGCGGTGATCAATTATTGCCACACCAAGGAACAAAAAGGGGAGGAATATTCAAAAGCGGACGTGGCGTGTTCTTTCCAAGCGGCGGCAATCGACGTTTTGGTGGACAAGACGATTTTGGCGGCAAAGGAAACGGGGGTAGACACCGTGACGGTCGGGGGCGGCGTTGCTGCAAACGATTATCTTCGGCTGACCCTCACAGCAGCCTGCCAAAAGGCGGGGTTAAAGCTGGTTCTGCCTGAAAAGCGGTATTGCACGGATAACGCGGCGATGATCGCCTCGGAGGGCTTGGTGCAGTATCGGCAGGGGAACTTTGCGAAGATGGACTTAAATGCAAAGGCATCCATTCCGCTTTCTGCCACGTGGAAAAAGGAGGGCAAGGCATGACCTCTTTTTTGTTGCACGCCGCCCACGAAACGCACACGTTTGGCGAATTTTTGTGGGAAAATACCGTACACGCGTTTTGGGATACGTTGCCGCTGCTCCCTTGGCTGTTGCTGATTTACATGGTATTGCAGCTGCTGGAAAATAAGACGAATTTGGCAGGTTCGAACCGCTTAGGGGGCAGGCTGGGGCCGGTCATCGGATCGGCGACGGGGCTGATTCCGCAATGCGGTTTTTCTGTGCTAGCAGCAAAGCTGTACGAACAAAAATATATCACGGTGGGCACGCTGCTTGCCATTTTCCTTTCCACCAGCGACGAGGCGTTTATTATCATGCTCTCTTCAGGCAACGCCAACGCGGCGATTTCGGTGCTGAGTATGATTGCTGTAAAGATCGTGGTGGGCATTGCCGTCGGCTATGCGGCGGACGGGCTGTTAAAGTGGATAGGACGGGGGCAAGTACGTCTTCAAGCCCGTTCTATCGACACTGTCACGGGGGCGAAAAAGCCTGAAACGGTGCGGGATATCTTCATGCTGCGCTACTTCGAGGACATGGGCGCGGCAGACGGCTGTTCGTGCGGGAGAGAGCACGATGACGCTCGCCCGATCATGACCTACGTGGTTGGCCCGATTTTGCACGCTTTAAAAATTGCGGCGTTGATGTTCGCCTTCAACTTTGCGATGGGGGCGCTGATGCACTTTGTCGGCGAAAACAATTTTGCGGCGTTTATGGACAAGCATCTGTATCTGCAACCCGTGCTGGTTTCCTTGGTGGGCTTGATCCCCAATTGCGCCTCGTCGGTATTTATCACGACGGCGTATTTGGAGGGCACGATCGCCTTCGGTTCGTGCGTGGCAGGGCTTTGCGCCAACGCGGGGCTTGGGTTTGTGGTGCTTTTAAAAAACACCCGCCGCTGGAAACGGAACTTGGCGCTGATCGGCGTAGCCTACGCGGTGGCTGTGGCGGTGGGTATGCTGTGCAACCTGGTGGGCGCTTGGATTGTTTAACAAGACGGATATTTGGTTTATAAAAAGTATAGACGATTCACCTTTGGAGGTATTGTATGAAAGAAGTAAGTATTCTCGGCGTAGAAAACGACCAGCTGAAAATCGCCCTCAGCGGCGATATTGACGTGGGCAACGCCGATGAATTTTTTGCCGTGGTGGAAAGCGCGTATGCCGCAGAAAAAAAGACGATCGTATTCGATTGTCAGCAGCTGTCCTTTATTGACAGCACCACGCTGGGCGTGTTCGTAAAAATCACAAAGCTGACGGAGGCGGACGGCAACCGCGTGCGCCTTTTGGGCTTGCAGGCGCGGATTAAAAAGCTGTTCACAATCTGTGCGCTGGGTTCGCGTATGGAGATTGCGTGATGGATACTTTCTTTATAAAAATGCCGTTAAACGGCGAATATATGACGACGGTGCGCCTGACGGTGGGCGGGCTGTGCGCTTTGGCGGAATTTGACGTGGACAGCGCGGAGGATTACAAGGTCTGCGTGACGGAGAGCTTATTGATCCTGCAACGCAGCGGTTTCACGCACGCGTGCGTATCTTTTACGGTAGGCGAAACGTTGAAATGCAGTCTGGTCGGGGAGGGCGCTTGCGCGCCTACGCCCTCGAACGAGGACGAAATTTCGCACGCGCTGCTTGCGGCGCTTTTGGGCAAAGTTGATTATACGAAGGACGAGGCGGGCAAGGTGCTTGCCATCGCATTTGAGGGCTAATAACGGGCGAAAATGATGTCGGACAGCGTAAACGAACTGTTTAAAAAATACAGAGAAACCCGTGACGTTTCCGTGCGAAACCAAATCGCGGAGCAGTATCTGTACATAGCCGAAATCTTAGCCAAAAGGTTTGTCCATCGCGGGGTCGCGTACGAGGATCTTCTGCAAGAGGCGTCGATGTATTTGTTGGAGGCGATCGAAAGCTTTGACGAAACGCGGGGCTTGCAATTTTCGACGTACGCCACGCCAACGGTGACGGGAAAGCTGAAAAATTACTTCCGCGACCATGCAAGGCTGATGAAAGTGCCTCGGCGTTTAAGCGAGCTGAACTTGGAGGTTCGCCGTTTTGCCGAGGAATACCTTTCTAAGCACGGTAAAACCCCCAGCGTTCGCGAAATTGCCACCGCGCTTTCGTATGACGAAGAAGAAATCGTCAAGGCGCTGGAAGTGGGCAGTACCGTTTCCATTGACGCGCAGGTGGGGGACGAAAAGGGCAGAACACTTGGCGAGCTGCTGCCTGCCGAAGAGGATGCTTTTGCGGAATTTGAGCTAAAGGAAACGCTGGCGGCGGCGATGTCGGATTTTACCGAGCTGGAACGCGCGCTGGTGAATTGCCGCTTTGCAGAGGAGCTTTCGCAAATGGAAACGGCGGAACGGCTGAACGTTTCGCAGATGACGGTATCCCGTATGGAGCGTAAAATTTTGGCAAAGCTGAAAGAGCGATTAAAGGATTTGCGTATGCAAGGGATTTTGTAAATCCGCGGCGGCAAGCTTTGCACGTAAAACAAGGAACAAAGGAGGGTAGAAGGATGTGGTTTGAAATCAAAACGGTCGCAGATTTGAAAAACGCAACGCAGGCGATCTGTAAGCATTTGGAAGAAAACGCCGTACCGAAAGAAAAGATCTTTGATTGCCGCTTGGTGGTAAACGAGCTGGTTAGCAACGTCCTTCGCCATTCGGAGGGGGTTGCCTCGGTGAAAGGGAATGTCGAGGCGGATCGCATCGAGATTTTTGTCCGATCGACACAGGCGTTTTTCCCCCCCGAAATCAGCGTTTGTTCTTCGACCGCAGCCGAGGGTGGCAGAGGGCTGTATTTGGTGGACAGCGTCAGCGTTTCCCGCACGGTCAGCCCCGACGGAGAAATCAAGGTGGTCGTACAATATTAAAAAACAAAGAGCCATACTTAGCGTGTATGGCTCTTTTTTTATCGGTTTTCGTTGCATATTCGGTATCGCGTACGCGGGTAAAAAATAAGGAAGAGCAAAACGCTCTTCCTTGTTTTGGTTTTTTAAGCCTTATTGACGGATGGTGAACTGATAGATCTTTTCCATCAAGCCGTCGGGGATTCTTGCACGCAAGCTGCCGAGGTTGACGAAGATCTTACGGAAGAACACCTTGTTGTCGCCGCCCACTTTGTATTCGGGGATTTCAGGCAATTTGTTTTCCGAACGGAGCAGGAAAATCCGCGTGAACTGCGTTCTTTCTTCCGCCGTAAGGGTAGCGATAAACGTATCGAATTCGCTGCCGTAAGCGTCGCTTTCCACGGTGGAAACCACGGGGACGGGTTCTTCTGCGGGCACTTCTGCAGGCGCAGCTTCTTCCACGGGCGCAGCCTCTTCTACCGCTACGGGAACGGGTACGGGCGCTA
>JAZURU010000070.1:0-2757 GCA_045606365.1 Candidatus Scatosoma sp.
GCAAATTGCTTTTTCTTAATCGCTTTGATTTCGTCCAAACGTTTCAATACGCTTTCGTCGTTCTCGAATTTCTTAAATTCCGCAAGTTTCGCCGCGTTCTTTGCATAGCCTTCGCCGATACAGTCGTTCAAAAGCGAGCAAAGTTCGGGGTTGGACTGATTCAGCCAACGTCTGTGCGCGATACCATTCGTCACGTTCGTAAACTTCTGCGGCGTATAATCGTGATAATCCTTAAAAATGCTATCCTTAATAATATCGCTGTGCAAGCTGGAAACGCCGTTTACGTGATGGGAACCGTGTACGGAAAGATTTGCCATCTTTACGGTGTTGTACGACATGATAGCCATTCTGGCAATTTTATCCCAATCTCCGGGGAATTTCTGCCAAAGATCTTCGCAAAGTCTACGGTTGATTTCTTTCAAAATCGAATAGATACGGGGAAGGCGTCTTGCAATCAAGTCCTCAGGCCACGTTTCCAGCGCCTCTGCCAAAACTGTGTGGTTGGTATATGCGCAAACGGACGTGGTGATTTCCCATGCCTCATCCCAGCTCATGCCGTTTTCATCAATCAAAAGGCGCATAAGCTCGGGAATCGCTAAGGCAGGATGGGTGTCGTTCAAGTGAATTGCCGCCATCTTCGGCAACAAACGCAACGAACCGTATCTGCGCTTGTGATCGGCAAGAATGTTTTGCAAGGACGCGGAAACCAGGAAATACTGCTGTTTCAAACGCAAGGATTTCCCCTCTGCATGGTTATCCGCAGGATAAAGTACCTTAGAAATCAGCTCGGCGTCATTGTCCTCCTGCATAACCGCAGCATAATCGCCCTGCGAAAAGAGCTTCATGTCAAAGTTCTGTACACTTCTCGCCTTCCAAAGACGAAGCACGGAAACCGCTTTGCTGTTATAGCCTGATACCATCATATCGTAGGCAACCGCCTGCACTTCTTTTGCATCGCGATACACCGTCTGCAAGCCCTTTTCCGTCCAAGTTTCTTCAATATAGCCGTCGAATTTGACGGTGAAGATTTTATCGCTGCGCTGGGTCAGCCATACTTCGCCTCCCGGCAACCAAACGTCAGGCAACTCGGTCTGCCAGCCGTCGACAATCTTCTGCTTGAAAAGACCATAATCGTAGCGAATGGAATAGCCCATTGCAGGATAATCACCCGTTGCGAGCGCATCCATAAAGCATGCAGCGAGCCTACCCAAGCCTCCATTACCAAGCCCTGCGTCGGGTTCCAGCTCGTAAAGGTCGGACAAGCTTACGTCATAATCCTTTAACGCAGCCTCAAACGCCGCGCCGATGCCGAGGTTGAAAATGCTGTTTTTCAACGATCTACCCATCAAAAATTCCATGCAAAGATAATACACCCGTTTTGCCTTCTTGGCTTTCGTTTCCAAATGGAAATTGTGGCGTTTTTCCAGCATGATGTCACGTACGCTCATGACCACTGCTTTGTAAAGCTGTTCCTTTCTTGCCTCTGAAGGAGCAATGCCAAAATAGCGGGATAATTTCCCTTTAATCAGCTCTTTTGCTTCCTTCTCCGTGAAATTGTTGTTCATATGTTTCTCCTAAAAAGTTTGTTAAACAAGTTGAATTTTATCTGCCAAGCGTTTTATCGTACAGCTTTTTGTACTCGTTTGCAGAATACGACCACGAGAAATCGACGGAAAGTGCCTTTTTCATCAATTCTACCCAAGCCGCTTTGTTTTTATACAGATCAATCGCCTCGTGAATGACGTACAACATATCGTAAGGATTGCAGGATGCAAAGGTAAAGCCGTTGCCACCGTTGCCATACGGTTTGATGCTGTCGTACAAGCCACCCGTTTCGCGAACTACAGGGATCGTCGCATATCTGGACGCGATCATCTGCGAAAGTCCGCAAGGTTCGCTGATTGAAGGCATCAGGAATATGTCTGCGCCAGAATAGATTTTTCTGGAAAGATCGCCGTTAAACGCAATATTCGCAGAAACCTTGCCCTCGTAGCGGATTGCCAAATCTTTAAAATAGTTTTCGTATGCAGCGTCGCCCGTGCCAAGCAAGACAAATTGCAAATCCTCGTGTAATACGTTTTCAATGCCGCTTTTTACCAGCTCTAACCCCTTGTGGGATACCAAACGGGTGATCATAGCAATCATGGGTACGTCCTTTTCGGGCAAACCAAGCATTTTTTGAAGCTCGCGTTTGCACACCGCTTTCCCAGATAAATCGTCTGCAGAATAATTGACAAACAGCGCCTTGTCCGTTTCGCAATTATACGAAATAACGTCAATGCCGTTCAAAATCCCCGTCAGCTTTTGTTCGTTGCGAACGATGATAGGATCTAAGCCGTGGGCGTATTGCGACGTCTTGATTTCGTTTGCATAGGTCGGGGAAACGGTAGAGAACTGCTCGCTGACCTCGATTGCCCCCTTCATCAGGTTCAAGCAACCGTTATATTCAAGGAAATGTACGTATTCGTTGGAGATCCCGAACAGTTCCTCCAACAGATCCAATGAATACTTCCCTTGGTATTCAATGTTATGAATGGTAAACGCAGCGCGGATTTTTTGGTATTCGGGAATATCCTTATACACCGTTTTCAAATAGATTGCCGCCAAAGCTGCCTGCCAATCGTGGCAATGTAAAACGTCGGGATAAAAACCGATAAACGGCAATATTTCCATGACGGAACGGGAGAAGAACGCAAAGCGTTCCCCATCGTCATAATAGCCGTAGCAGCCAGGACGTTTAAAATAATATTCGTTGTC
>JAZURU010000071.1:0-2003 GCA_045606365.1 Candidatus Scatosoma sp.
ACAGGCGTGCCGTTGGCGGTATGAGATTCGCGCCCTGAACGCGACGAACGGCGAAAGCGAATGGCTGCCCATCGAACAGGACGAAAAGGGCACGTATATCCTCAACAGCAAGGATTTGAATATGCTGGCGCATTTAGAGGCGTTGGAGGCGGCGGGCGTTTGCTCGTTTAAAATCGAGGGCAGAATGAAGAGTGGCTATTACCTTGCCACCGTCATCAACGCCTATCGCAGAAGAATGGACGGGCAGCCGTTGGAGATCTGCGAAAACGAGCTTTTAGCTGTGGCGCATCGGGAATATACCACGGCGTATGCCTTTGGAAAAAACACACAGACGGTGCATTACGCGCACAGTCAATCCAAGGGGGATTGCGCCTATATTGCCGACGTTGTCGAATATCAGGACGGATATGCAATCGTGGAAATGCGAAATCGCTTTTTTAAAGGGGATCGTTTAGAAATCCTTTCGCCCAAGGATAGCTTTTTACTTGCCTTTACGGTGGAAGAGATTTATACGCAGGAGGGGGAGGCTACCGAGGATGCAAAGCTGGTATGTCACCGTTATAAAATTGCCTGCCCCTACGTGGTCTATGCAGGGGATTATCTGAGGAGAAGAGTATGAAAAAAATACTGCTGATCGCCACGGGCGGCACGATTGCCTCAAAAAGCGGCGCAATGGGGTTAAAGCCAGACATGGGTAGCACAAATATGCTGGAGTACGTCCCTGAAATCAGTGAAATTTGCCACGTGGATACCGTGCAGCCGTACAACATTGACAGCACCAACGTCACCCCAGCGCATTGGGTGCGCTTGGCGGAGGTGATCCGCGATCGGTATTCTGCATACGACGGATTTGTCATCTGTCACGGTACGGATACGATGGCGTATACGGCGGCAGCTCTTTCTTATATGGTGCAGCACTCGCCCAAGCCCATCGTCTTGACAGGGGCGCAAAAGCCGATTGATAAAGAGGACACCGACGCAAGGATTAACCTCAAGGACAGCTTTTTATACGCGACCTCGGAGGACGCGGCGGACGTTGTCATCGTGTTTCAGGGCAAGGTTATTGCAGGTACGCGCGCAAAAAAGATTAGGACAAAAAGCTACAACGCCTTTGAAAGCATGGATTTTCCTGTGCTGGCAAATATTCGCGACGGCAGAATTATTCCGTACATCAAAACGCCGAAGGCGGAAGCGCCTGCTTTTTACTTGAACCTTGACGAAAAGGTGGGGGTCTTGACCCTCACGCCAGGGCTGAAAGGGGAGGTGCTGGATATGTATTTCCGCTGCCATACGGCGGTGGTGCTCTCTGGCTATGGCACGGGCGGGATTCCCGAGGGGGAATATTACGGCTTTTACGACGTGATACAAAGCTGGGAAGGCAAGGGCAAAACGCTGGTTGTCACCACGCAGGTGCAGCACGAGGGCAGCGATATGAACGTATATCAGGTGGGCAGAGGCTGGAAAAACCGCTTTGACCTTTTGGAGGGGTACAACCTCACCTATGAGGCAATCACCACCAAGCTGATGTGGATCTTGGGGTTGACCTCGGACGACGATACAATTAAGGAACTTTTTTATAAAAATATAAATTATGATTTGATCGGCTAAGATCGAAGGACAAAGGAGCAAAAAATGAGAAAAGCACAATTGAAAAAGTATGCAAAACTGATCGCAAGGGTCGGCTTGAACGTGAAGAAAGGGCAGTCTGTGTTCATCGGCGCAGGCTTGGATCAGCCCGAGTTTGTCACCATGGTGGTGGAAGAATGCTACAAAGCGGGCGCAAGCGAGGTGTACGTGGAATGGAGTCACCAGCCCGCAGACAAGCTCTCCTCCGATTATCGCACGCTGGAATCCTTGTCGGAAATGAAGCCTTGGGCTTTGGCAAAGTGGCAATATAAGGCGGAAAAATACGCTTGCCGCCTGTTTATCGAATCGGAAGATCCTGACGGCATGAACGGCGTCGATCAACAAAAAATGAGCGCCGCGCGCCGTGCGTTGTTCCC
>JAZURU010000072.1:0-3615 GCA_045606365.1 Candidatus Scatosoma sp.
GATGGGGGACACGTCGGAAATGAGCGTGATCTCCAAATCACACGTTGCAAGTGCACGGATAGCAGATTCACGACCTGCACCGGGCCCCTTAACGTATACTTCTACGCTGCGAAGGCCATGTTCTTTTGCTGCCTTAGCTGCGGTTTCTGCCGCCATCTGCGCTGCAAAGGGAGTACCCTTTCTCGAACCCTTGTAGCCAAGAGAACCTGCGCTGGACCAAGAAATAGCATTCCCTGCCATATCCGTGATGGTGACAAGCGTGTTATTGAACGTAGACTGGATATGAACCTGTCCTTTGTCTACCTTTTTGATTTCCTTACGCTTTCTAGAAGCGACTTTTTTAACCTGTGCCATTATTTATCGCTCCTCCTTCTTATTTCTTCTTACCTGCGATTGCGCGAGCAGGACCTTTACGCGTACGTGCGTTTCTCTTCGTGCTCTGACCGCGAACGGGCAAGCCCTTTCTGTGACGGATGCCTCTATAGCAACCGATTTCCATAAGGCGCTTAATGTTGAGGGAAACTTCGCTGCGAAGTTCACCTTCCACTCTCAGTTTGTTATCGATATATTCTCTCAATTTAGAAACGTCGTTTTCGTCGAGATCTTTCACTCTGGTATCAGGGTTGATACCCGTTTCTGCGAGAATCTTTTTGGACGTGGTCAGACCGATACCGTAAATGTAGGTAAGGCCGATTTCCACTCTTTTTTCTCTGGGTAAATCTACACCGGCAATACGTGCCATTGATTTCTGTCCTCCGTTTGATTTTTTGTTGTTGATTTTTTAGGTTATATCGCGAACGAACCGCCTCTTTGGCAGTGGAAAATGCCGCCGAGATCTTGTCCGTGTTATCTTCAATTTTGCATTTTTTAGAAACACAGGAAAATTTTTCCGATAACATGAAAGAGTGCACCAAGCCGTTTTGCCCCATTTTATCATTTCGGAGCGCCCTGGCGTGGCGTACTAAATGCTGACGGAATACCGCCATTTTAACGACGAAACACGCCGAATTTCCGCATCAATTTTCGGAAATTCAGCCGTCGTTATCTTCTATTTTTCGTGAAAAATCTTCCCGAAAGCCGTCTTATCCCACATTACGGCATGCTACTATTATATCACACCAAAATGAGGATGTCAAGCGTTTTTTAGCCCTGTCTTTGTTTATGGCTCTTACTTTTCGAGCAAATTACCATAACTCTGCCGTTTCTTTTAATAACTTTGCACTTATCGCACATAGGTTTTACAGAAGGTCTAACTTTCATTGTATTTTCTCCTTGATATTTAGAACTTATCCCCTTATATTTTCGGGGACCCTTTGCCGTAAGATTACGACTTACTGCGCCACGTGATCCTGCCTTTCGTCAGATCGTACGGGCTCATTTCCAATTTTACCGTGTCGCCTTCGATGATACGGATATAGTTCATCTTCAGCTTTCCGGAAATATACGCCGTGATAATATGACCGTTGGAAAGCTGCACCTTAAAGGTTGCACCGGGCAACGCTTCAATTACTTTGCCTTCCGCCTCGATTACGTCGTCTTTGGACACCGAAATTCCCTCCGATTTTATTTTTGTTGGCGATCGTTCTTACAGAGTAAGAATTTCCACGCCGTCCTCGCGCACCACCACTGTATTTTCGTAATGCGCCGCAGGCTTACCGTCTATTGTCACCGCGCCCCAGCCGTCAGGCAAGACCTTGGTGCGCCAAGTACCCATTGCAATCATCGGCTCGATACAAAGCACCGTCCCCGCCCGCAGGCGAACGCCCGTGCCCGGTCTGCCGTAATTCGGAACGGAAGGATCTTCATGCATCTCTTTACCGATGCCGTGACCCGAATACGCCCTAATTACACCGTAGCCATGGCTTTCTGCGTGCCGTTGCACTTTTGCGCCGATGTCGAAAAGCGGAGTACCCGCTTGTAAGCCTTCGATTCCCTTAAAGAAACATTCCTCCGTCACCTGCACCAGTTTTTTTACGTCCTCGGGGACGTTGCCGATGCAAAAGGTACGGCAGGCGTCGCCGTGGTACCCGTTTTTATCCGCCACCACGTCTACGCTGACGATATCGCCGTCCTTTAAAATGGTTTCATGATCGGGAATTCCGTGAACCACCATCTCGTTGACCGATACGCAGGCAGAAGCGGGAAACCCACCGTAGCCAAGACAGGAAGGGTTTGCTCCCGAGGCGCGAATGTATCGTTCTACCAATGCATCCACCTCTTTGGTGCTCATACCCGCCTTGATCTTTGAACCGACAAAATCCAAGGTTTCCTTGACAATCTTGCACGATTCGCGTATCAAATCGATTTCTTTTTCACTCTTTACGAAAATCATATTACTTTTTCAAAGCGTCCAGCTTTTCACGGATTTCCGCAAAAACCTCGGACGGAGCTGCGTCCCCATGCACGTTGATGATCAACCCCTTCTTGGTGTAATAATCAATCAGAGGCGCCGTCTGCGCTTGGTAGACCTTCAAGCGGCTGCTAACCGTTTCAGAGTTATCGTCCTTACGTTGGTACAGCTCGCCACCGCACTTTTCGCAGGTCGTTTTGCCATTCAAGCGGGAAACGTGATAGCTTTCACCGCAATCCCTGCAAACTCGTCTGCCGCAAAGCCTTGCCATCAGCAACGAAGTATCAATGTCGATATTGATCACTGCGTCGATGGTTTCCCATTTTTCCAACGCCTTTGCTTGCGGGATGGTACGGGGGAACCCGTCCAGCATAAAGCCCTTCTGTCTGCAATCCTCTTGCTGTAAGCGGCTTTCCACAATTTCGCAAGTGACGTCATCGGGAACAAGCTGTCCCTTATCGATGTAAGATTTTGCAATCACGCCGATGGGCGTTTGCGCTTGCATATTTGCTCTGAAAATATCACCCGTAGAAATGTGCAAGGTGCCATAGGTTTCCGTAATCAAGGAAGCCTGCGTACCCTTACCTGCCCCGGGCGCGCCGAGTAAAATAATATTCATAGTGCATACTCCGCAATTTCTGATTTTCGAAGCTACGCCCGCGGCTGCATGTGCAGCCGCAAGCCGTCGTTTGTATCTTACTTCAAGAATCCTTTGTAGTTCTTCATCATCAGCTGCGCCTGCAACTGCTTTTCAAATTCCATGGCGGTAGATACGACGATAAGAATACCCGTCGTCGAGAAGACGCCAACCAACTCCAACGAAACAAACGAGAATACCACGTTGGGAATGAATGCAATCAACGAAAGATAAATCGCGCCGAATAACGTGATTCTGTTCGAGATTTTCTTCAAATAATTTTCCGTCGCCTTACCGGGACGAATACCCTGAATGAAACCGCCGTTTTGCTGAATGTTTTTGGAAACGTCCTCGGGGTTGAACTGCATCTGCGCGTAGAAGAACGAGAATGCAAAGATCAACAAGCAAAGCACCGTGGAATAGATGAATACGCCCCAATCGTTAGGCGACGAACCGGTCATCCACTCCGTCCACCATTCTGTAAATGCGTTCTGCCCACCGTTGATCATGTTGCCGATCAACTGCGGGAAGGACAGAATCGAGAAGGAGAAGATCAGAGGCATAACGCCGCTGCCAGCGATACGGATAGGAATGTTGGAGGACTGACCGCCGTACATCTTTCTACCCT
>JAZURU010000073.1:0-2196 GCA_045606365.1 Candidatus Scatosoma sp.
GCTGCCAGCAGAGGGGTATGCAGAATATTTGGAAACCCTAATTAACGCATTAAAGAAAAAGGCAGAAGAACGCCAGCTGCCGTTGCCGTACCTGCTTATAGAACCAGGCAGATCCATCGTAGGCGAAGCGGGAATCACCTTATACACGGTTGGGGCGATCAAAGAAATTCCCGCGGTAAAGACGTACGTCGCCGTAGACGGAGGAATGTTCGACAATCCTCGTTATGCGCTTTACGAGGCGAAATATACGCCGATTTTGGCAAACCGTGCCAACGATCCTGCTACCGAAGTTGTGACGATTGCGGGAAAGTGCTGCGAAAGCGGCGATTTGATTGCGGTTGACGTCAATCTGCCAAAGGCAAAATCGGGGGATATTCTTGCCGTACTTTCTACGGGCGCTTATAATTATTCAATGGCGATGAATTACAATCGAAACAAAATTCCGCCCTGCGTTCTCGTTCGCGACGGAAATGCAGAATACATTGTAAAACCGCAAACGTATGAGGACCTTGTTAGAAACGACGTTGTTCCCGCGTATTTAGCAAAAAAATAACGAAAAGGCGGGTAGGATTTTTTCCTTAGCTCTTGCTTTTTCAGCAAAAAAAGGCTATAATATTTTTATGACGTATATTTTGAGCATTTTGGCGTCTTTCATCGCCGTAGTGGTCGTTTTGACCTTGCATGAGTTTTCCCATGCGTTTATCGCTTATAAGTGCGGGGATCCCACTGCAAAGTTTGCAGGAAGAATGACGGCAAATCCCTTAAAGCATTTCGATCCGATGGGGCTGTGCTTGTTTGTGATTGCTGGCTTTGGTTGGGCAAAACCCGTTCCTATCAACCCAAATAACTTTAAAAATCGTGTTTGGGGCAGCTTTTGGACGTCGGCGGCGGGAATTTTAGCGAATTACCTTTCGGCATTTTTGCTTTTCTATCCGCTGGCGCATTTGACAAACGTATATATCATCCCTCTCTTTGCAGGGAAGTATATGGCGTATTTTTTATCCGTTTTAACTAGTTCATTATTTTGGCATTCTATTCATTTTGCGGTCTTTAATTTTCTGCCGATCTATCCGTTGGACGGATTTAATATGTGGGATGCTTTGGATCGAAAAGGCAGCCCCATATTGCGCTTTTTGCGTGTTTACGGGTCGTATATCTTGCTGGGAATGATCGTTATCAGCATTTTGGCAGATTATATTTTTATTTTGCGCTACGTGGATCTATTGGGCTTTATTATGAATTTTGTAGGCAGCATTGTTGCTTGGCCGATTATACAGCTTTGGACGCTTATTTTTGGGATTTAAAGGGAGTTTTATGGAAAAATTTACTACCGAATCGGTAAAAAACTTTGAAACCGAAGTCGATTATACAACCGTCCTCGATAATTTCGAAGGGCCGCTGGATCTTTTGCTGTATCTAATTGAAAAGGCAAGAATTGAAATCAAGGACATTTTTGTATCGCAGGTGACCGAGCAATTCCTCGATTATATGAAAGGATTGCCGTACATAGATCTGGACAAAGCCAGCGAATACCTTTTGATCGCGTCTACGATCATCAATATTAAGGCAAAGCGTTTAGTGCCCCCCGAGGTCGACGAATGGCAAGACGATTACGATGATTACGGCGATGAGGGTGCGCAACTCATTCAAGCTTTAAAGGACGAATACGAGCTTTTGCAGCAGGGCGCAGAAAAACTGAAAGATTTGGAAACGGTCGGATATTATTTTAAAGAGCCGGATAAGGACTTTTCCGAGGTGCAAATCCGATACAAGGATTTCAGCCTAGACGGCATGGTAAAGGCGTTGAACGACATGTTGCTCAAGCGGGAGGCTATGGAGCGTAAAAAGCCGATTTCAAGGCGTATTCCAAAGGATAAATTCACGGTCAAAGACAAAATCAAGCACATCCGTGAATTTATTAAGGAACGAGATGAAATCGAATTTGAAACACTGTTTGCTAACGATGCAACCGTTCCTGAAATCGTGACGACGTTCCAAGCGCTGTTAGAGCTTAAGTCGGATCGTAGCCATGTCGTTCTGTGAGCCAAGGAGTTGAACTGGTGTATTGTCTTCCTAAGACCGCTTGGCCTCCGACTTTTTATTAAGGAACGAGATGAAATCGAATTTGAAACACTGTTTGCTAACGATGCAACCGTTCCTGAAATCGTGACGACGTTCCAAGCGCTGTTAGAGCTT
>JAZURU010000074.1:0-6792 GCA_045606365.1 Candidatus Scatosoma sp.
AGGTAGGCGTTTCCCAGCGGCACGGTACAACCCATACCACTCCTCTCTTGTCAGCTCCACGTCCGCCGCTTTGCAAAGCTCCCCGATGCGTTCGGGGGTTGTCGAACCGACCACTGCTTGCATACCGGCAGGGTGTCGCAAAATCCACGCTACCGCAATGGCAGCAGGGGAAACAGAATACTTTTCAGCAAGGCGGAACAGCTCGGCGTTCAAGGCGGGGAATTTCTCATTGCCGACGAACACACCCTCGATAAAGCCGTATGCCAAGGGCGACCACGCCTGCAAGACGATTTTATTTTTGCGGCAATATTCCAGCAAGCCCTGCGTTCTGCCTGCCCCCTCGTCGCTATTCATATTGAAATGCAAGCCTTCGTCGACAATCGGCGAGTGCATCAGCGACAGCTGCACTTGATTTGCGGCAACCTTAATGCCCGCCGAGCGCATCAGCTCGATTTGCGCAGGCGAAAAGTTAGACACGCCAAAGGCGCGCACCCTGCCCTCTGATTGCAGGATGTCAAACGCCTCGTAGATTTCGTCAGGCTCCATCAGCGTATCGGGGCGATGCAGCAGCAAAACGTCCAAATAATCGGTGTTCATGCGTTTCGCGCTGGTTTCTACGGACGCGAGAATATGTTCGCGCGTGAGGTCATAATAACCGTCGCAAATGCCGCATTTGGTCTGCAAAATCAGTTCTTCGCGGGGGATTTCCAAATCCTTGATCGCCAGCCCGAACACCGTTTCGCTGTCCCCCTTGCCGTAAATATCGGCATGGTCAAAGGTATTCGCGCCCGATTTTAACGCCTCGATGATGATTTCCTCAATCTGTCTAAGCGGTTTCCCAGCATAGCGCATACCGCCGATCACGACCCGCGAACAACGCACGCCGCCAACGTCTACGTATTTCATATTTTTCTCCTTATTTCACCGCTTTTTTACAGCAGAAAAAATATATTAGATATATTTTACCACTTTTTCCCCGCTCTGTCAAGGACATTGACGAAATTTTCTTGCGCCCCGCAGCCTCGTCCGCGCAAAAACAACTATGCAAAAAAGGCAGCTCGCTTTAGCGTGTTATCCTTAACGGAGAACACGCATCGAGATAAATCCCTTACGGAAATTTCGATATGTTGCTGACGCAACTCGATATGCCTTCGGCTCGATATGTTTGCTGCGCAAGCGAGGGATTTATCTCATATCAAATTGACGCGCAGCGGCAATATATCGAGTTCGAGCAAAGCGAGAACATATCGAGTCAACAGAGTTGACATATCGACAAAAGAAAAAAACAAGAGCAAGAATAGAAGGATTTTCTCCTTTTATTCTTGCTCTTTCTGTTTGTATAAGGGCTTGGGCTTAGTCCACTTTGCATTTGTCCGAACAAATGCGATGCTCGCACTTAGTAGAGTTCTCAAATTCTCCGCTAAGAACCTCACCCATTAAGCTGCCTCTTTGTTTTTCATCTTGCTATTTTTTTATTTTGCCATGACGTCCAGCTTTTTCCAGCTACCCTGTAAGCCCATCTCGTGCAGAGCACGCTGATAGGCAAAGGCTGGCAGCTGCTTTTCCAGGCTCTCCACCGCCCGTTTCAGCTGCAAGAAATACTCCTCAAACGCCTTGGCGGGCAGCACGTATTTCAAGGCGACAAACAGCGCCATGCAATCGTTGTTTGCGTACATGGGTGCCCCGTCTTGCCGTTTTGGTAGCTGCAGCTTAGGCAGCAAGGAAAGCTTTTGCGTCAGGCGCACGTGGGGCAAATGCGCGCAATATACACGCTCGCCATGCGCGGCGATATTTCTAAAACAAACCAGCAGCTCGACAAGGTTGCAAAGCTCGGCATACGGCACGCCGTATTCCTTTGCAATCTCCCGCCCATCGTCAGGCTTTAGCAGCCGCAAAAACTTGGACGTATTCCCAAACGACAGCATACGAACCAGCGCCCAGAACGGTACGTGCTTGTAGGTCTTATCATAGTACGCAATGTAATCACGATAGCTACCAGAGCCAACCTTACAAGCGTCCTGCAAAGCAGCCCGACAGGTGCCGATGATCCAGCGCACGTGCGGCAATTCAGCGGGCGCGCTGGTGAAGTTTGCCTCCTGCAGATATTGCCGTTCATCCACGCCGTAGTTTTTGGAAAAGACGTCGGACAACATAGCTTTTAGGTTGCATTCCACCTGCTGCGTCGCCTCGTAAACAATTTCGCGCAGGCGTTTATCGAAATCAAACAACGCCTCGATGTGTTCAAAGGCAACCCCTTTTTTGTAGCGTTTATTCTGGTCTTTAAACAATCGGTTATAGCCGACCGCAAAATTATAATAGCCCTCCCATTTCAAGCGCCGTTTCGCGTGCTTTTCATCAGGAATGGCCAGCCCGTCCCTTTTCAGCTTTTCGATCTGCTGATCGCTGTTAAAATACACCTTTTTCGTTGGATTCTTCCTGCTCATAACCCACCTTAAAAAAATGGGAAGTCCATAAATGAACTCCCCTCCGTTCCCGAACTATGTAATCGAAGTCGGAAATCCTTCAAAAGCATTCTACCACAAAAGCTCCGCCTTTGTCAATAGCCTCTTTACATTCTATGCGAAAATTTCACAAAAGCGTGCCTCACCATTCCAGCACTTCTTCCGCCGAGGAAAGCCCGCACGCCTTGCAAACCTCGATCGTTTCGCCCTCTGCGATGGGCAGCCGTTCCATCGTCTTGCCGCAGCAAGGGCAGATACGCACGAAAATACCGTCTACGTTCTGCCGAGGCTGCTGTTTGAACGTTTCGTCAATCTCGTACAAGCGGTAATAGACGGGCGCGTCCATCTGCTGTCCGAGTTTTTTTGCCAGCCTGCGCCCCTCCTCGTTCAGCTTAGAATCGTAGCGCAGCAGCTGATCGGAAGTAAATTCGTCGTACATCACGGTGTTGTTCAAGGCGAGCATCGCCGCGAAAGCGTCCTGCCAATTCAGCGTATCGTCAAAGCCGCCGCCCTCAAACGCAGGCAGCCGATACAGAGGGATCGTCCTGCCGCAGGAAAGGCAGACGAATGGCCCTTCGCCTTGGTCCCGATCCGTCCGCATTTCAATGCCAATCCGCGCGGAACAAGCGCACTTTTTGCTGCCGCTATCCAAGAGAGTAAGGGAAATATCGAAATATTCTTTCAGCTGAGCGCGGTCCCGCGCCACGTACGGGGCGTCGTTCTTTTCCTCTAAAGCGTCCACCTCAGGCGCATATACAAAATAGGAAAACGGCTTATCCTCGCACCGAATTTGATAGCCCAAAGACTGACCGCTGTGCCGACACAAAAGCAAAAACCAAGAGATTTTAGAGGTAAGCATACCCTCATCGTCGCCGATATGAACGCCCTCACGGGGAATAAATTGCATTTCAAAAATGTACATATCCACCTTCCTCCAACGGGAACGCGCTGTAATATTCGTCCGTTTTTACGATGTCCACTCTGCCTTGCATATAGTCGATCAAGCCCTTTTCGAAGGCCTCCGCACCCGTCTTTTTCACTGCGACGGCAAACAACACTTTTGCGCCGTAATCGGAGGAAAGCAGGGTGCAGGTATGCGTTGAGAAGTATTTTTGCACGGCGTCAATCCCCGTATAGTCGACCTCGACCGCATATTCCACACACCATTCCAGGCTGCGGATATCCGCCGTGGCAAGGTTTTCTGCCACCGACGAGGAATAGGCGCGCACCAAGCCGCCCGCGCCCAGCTTAATTCCGCCGAAATATCTTACGACCGCCACCGCTACCTCGAACAGCTTTTTGTTTTTTAAGACGTCTAAAATGGGAACGCCCGCCGTGCCCTGAGGCTCACCGTCGTCCGAAAAACGCTGCAAATTTCCCAACTTGTCCGCCACGAACGCAAAACAGCAATGGGTAGCAAAGGGATGCTTTGCGCGGATTTCCGCAATGAACGCCCGCGCCTCCTCCTCACTTTCCACATGCTGCGAATAGGTCAAAAAGCGCGATTTTTCTATAATTTTTTCCGTTTCCGTCCTACCGTAGACGGTCAAAATTGCCTTTTCCATAAACCTCTGCGATGCAAAAAAAGGCAGGGATTTCCCGCCTCTTTTTTATTTTACAACAATCTTTAAATGTACTTTTTTGCCCTTATGCAACACGAACTCGTTTGCAGGAATGGGCATATTGACGTCCGCGACCTTGGTTTCGTCCACGGATACGCCGCCCTGTTCGATCAAACGGCGCGCCTCTCCCTTCGATTTCGCTACGCCTGCCGCCACCATCGCATCTACCACGGTAGCCACGCCCGAAACCTCTTTGGTCAACAGCTCTGCGCCGCTGCCAGCAAACGCCGCCTTTGCCTGACTTTCCGCAATGCGGGCAGCCTCTTCGCCGTGCACCTCTTTCGTCAGCTCAAACGCCAGCACCTCTTTTGCCTTGTTGATGCGTTCGTCGCGGTGCGCGCAAAGCTCCTTGATCGTTTCCACAGGCAGGAAGGTCAGCAGCATCATGCACTTTTCCACGTCCTCGTCTGCGGTGTTGCGCCAGTATTGATAGAACTCGTAAGGGCTCGTCTTGTTTTCGTCCAGCCAAACCGCGCCCTTTGCCGTCTTGCCCATCTTCTTGCCATCCGACGTCGTAAGCAACGTGAACGTCATCGCAAACGCAGGCTTTTGTTCCTTGATACGAATGAGGTTTGCGCCCGCCAAAATGTTGCTCCACTGGTCGTCGCCGCCCAGCTCTAACGAGCAGCCGTATTTTTGGTGCAGGTACAAAAAGTCGTACGCCTGCATCAGCATGTAGTTAAATTCCAAGAAGGACAGCCCGCGTTCCAAACGCTGTTTAAAGCATTCGGCAGACAGCATTCTGTTCACGGAGAAGTGCGCGCCGATCTCCCTGAGGAAGTCGACGTAATTCAAGCCAAGCAGCCAATCGCCATTGTCCACCACAATCGCCGCGTTCTCACCCTCAAAGCTGATGAATTTCGACATCTGCTTTTTAAAGCATTCAACGTTATGGCGAATGGTTTCCTTGGTCATCATGCTACGCATGTCCGTTCTGCCCGAAGGATCGCCGATCATCGCGGTGCCGCCGCCAATCAAGATGATGGGCTTGTGCCCCGCCTGCTGCATGTGGTGCATTGCAATCAGCTGCATAAAGTGCCCTACGTGCAACGAATCTGCCGTGGGATCGAACCCGATATAGAAAGGTACGCTCTCTTTCCCAAGCTTTTCATACAGCTCTTCCTCAAACACCGTCTGCTTGATAAAGCCGCGCTCTCTCAGCGTATCCATTACGTTTTTTGCCATGTTTGTACTCCTTGTCGTATCGTCCGTATTGCAAGCGGAAATCCTGACAGTTTAGGGATTTTCCGCCGTCAAAGCCTAGCGAGTTCGCCCCTCGTTAGGCTAAAGCTTTGCTTTAATTTACTACATTTTACAGGGGTTTGTCAAGCGTTTGAGGGGGATAATTTGGCATTAAAAACTTGACAAGTTCCGTCATATATTGTATAATAGCCCTATAAAACAAGGGGGCAGGTACGAAATGAAGTTTAAAACGGTGCTGGCAATGCTGTTTGAATTGTTGCAAAAAAGAAAATTGAGCGCCAACTATTTTGCCAAAAAATACAAACTTTCCATCCGCACGGTGTATCGGTACGTCGAGGAATTAAAATCCGCCGTCCCCTTGGAAATCACGCGCGGCAGAAACGGCGGCATCTCGCTGCCAGACAGATACAAGCTGCCCGTCAACTTTATGACCGAGGAGGAATACCTTGCCGCCATCGAGGGGCTGGAAATCGCCTACTGCCATCAGCCCGAGGCTCGGTTCTTGATCGCGCGGGAAAAGCTGTCCGCCGAATACAAGCCCGAGGACGACGAATTGGAGGAAAACGACGACGAGGCATTGCAATGGAATGAGGACGGCTTGTTGTAAGCATACCTTGCGCCTTTTTGCATTTCGACAACGTAGCGCAAGCCGGCAAAAACACGCATATATCGCCCGAAAAACGGATATAATATGATAAGCCTTTGGGCAGCCAACCAGCCCCAATTTAAGGCAATCATTTTCATTCGCTACAACGAGGCGGTATTTTTTTATGCAAAAAATCGTATTTACGGGCGGGGGCAGCGCAGGGCACGTTCTGCCAAACGTCGCCATCATTCAGCAGCTGCAAAAAACGGGGGAATACGACCTATATTATTTTGGCACGGACGGCATCGAAAAGCAGCTGATTGCACCGTTAAAGCTCCCCTATTATTCTTATTCTGCCCCCAAGTTAAAACGAGGCAGCAGCTTTGGCGCGCTAAAAAACAACCTTGCCATTCCCTGCCGATTTTTATCTGCCGTGCGGGCGGCAAAGGAAGGCTTGCGGCGGATCAACCCCGACCTCGTATTTTCCAAGGGTGGCTACGTCGCTCTGCCCGTCGTCTATGCGGCGGCGCAGCTGAAAATCCCCTGCCTTTCGCACGAGAGCGACCTTACCCCGGGGCTTGCAAACCGAATGATGCAGGGCAAGTGCCAACGCATCCTGACCGCCTTTCCCGAAACGGCGGATACGCTGCGCGGCGGGGTATACTGCGGGCAACCCTTGCGCGCGTCGTTGTTTGGGCAGGATCGAACGGCGGCGAGAAAACGCTTTG
Organism: Candidatus Scatosoma sp.; assembly: GCA_045606365.1. Taxonomy (GTDB): domain Bacteria; phylum Bacillota; class Clostridia; order Christensenellales; family Borkfalkiaceae; genus Scatosoma. Next base: position 6,602 of record JAZURU010000074.1, read on the forward strand.
CGGACGGCACGCATAAAAAGGTGGTGTTAATCTTTGGCGGGGGCAGCGGCAGCGCCGCCTTAAACGACGCCGTACGAAAACACGCCCCTGCCCTTTGTAAAAGGCATTACTTATTGCACGTTTGCGGCAAGGGAAACGCGTTGGAAAGCCGATTGCCCAATTACCGACAATACGAATTCATCGAGGACATG
>JAZURU010000075.1:0-11304 GCA_045606365.1 Candidatus Scatosoma sp.
ATAAAACGCACAGCGTTTTGCCTACGGTCAACGACAGCGGCAAAATTGTAATCAGCCGTGGCAGGCATCCGCTGATTGACCCTAAAAAGGTGGTTCCCGTATCCCTTTCCTTGGGGCAGGGCTACCGCTTTCTTTTGATCAGCGGCCCGAATACGGGCGGTAAAACGGTCACCTTGAAGATGGTTGGGCTCTTTTGCATGATGGCGATGTGCGGGCTGTTTATCCCTGCAAACGAGGCTACGGTTTCCGTATTTGACGAGGTGTTTTGCGACGTTGGCGACGCGCAGAGCATCGAAGAAAGCCTTTCCACCTTCTCTTCACACATCAAGACGGTTGTCGAGATCACCGAACGCGCCAACGCAAAGAGCTTGGTACTAATCGACGAGCTTGGCGGCGGCACAGACCCCGACGAGGGGCAGGCGCTGGCAAAGGCAATCGTGTCGCATTTGTTAAAAACAGGCTGTACGGGGGTGGTCACCACGCATTATTCGGCGTTAAAGGAATTTGCCTTTGCGACCGACGGCATTGAAAACGCGTGTATGGAATTTGATTCTAGTACTTTGCAGCCGCTATATATCATCAAGATCGGGCTGCCGGGCTCCAGCAACGCTTTGGCGATTTCCCGTCGGCTTGGGCTCAGCCAAAAGATTTTAGACGAGGCGCTTTCCTCCCTTTCCGAGGGCGCGCAGGCATTCGAGCATATCGTTCGCAGCGCAGAAGAGAGCCGCATTGCCGCAGAAAAGGCGCTGATAGAAACCGACCGTATCAAGCTGCAATGGCAGGAAAAGGTGCAGGAGGTGGATGCGGAAAAGCAGCGGCTGCAAAAAGAGCGCGACAAGCTGTTTGCATCGGCAAAGGCAGAGGCAAGGCGAATCATCAACGAACGTTCGGCAGATGCGGAAGAGCTGCTTGCGGAAATGGAAAAATTGTTTGCAAAAGAACAACTTTCCGAAAGTGACTTGATCGCTGCCAGAACGCTGAAAAATCGCCTTGGTGATTTGGCGTACGATACGCAGGCGGAAGAGCTTTCTCGCCCGCAATACCTGCCGGCAAAAGGGGAAGAATTAAAGGTTGGGGATACGATCTACGTTTCCCGCATTAACGACACGGGGATTATTCAAAGCCTCCGATTGCAAAAGGGAGAGGCAGAGGTGCTGTGCGGAAATCTCCGCCTGCGGGTAAAAATTTCCGAACTTTCCGTGATCGTAGGCGGCGAGGAAAAAAAGCCAAAGAAAGAAAAGCTGCCGAAATGGAAAAGGCAGTCGTCTACGGTGCAGGTTTCCAAGACCTTATCGCCAAAGCCGATGCCTACCTTAGAATTGAACGTCATCGGCAAAACGGTGCTGGATGCAATCCCCGAGGTCGAGGCGTTTTTGGACGGGGCGGTGCTTGCTAACCTTGAAGAGGTACGCATCGTGCACGGCATGGGCACGGGCAAGCTACGCGCGGGGATTCACGAATATCTGCGCAAAGCGAAAAACGTTGCGGAATTTCGTTTAGGGCGCTACGGTGAGGGCGAAACGGGCGTGACGATTGTAAAGATAAAATAACTCATATTTTACATCCTTGAAAAATAGAATATTTTAAAGGCTTTTCAAGGAGTAAAAATGGATGAAAAAGCAGAAACTGTGGATGAACGTAGCGGCGAATTTTGCGATGATCTTTTTGACGCTATCCGTGGCTTTGGTATGCTTTGCGCCGAGTGATACGGTGGCTACTTCGGGGGAAGAGAACGTCTATCGCAGCGGATACAGCAAGGACGGCGTTTCCCTGATGTTCAACGTCTATTGGGGCACGGACGAGGTTTATGAAATTTTGGACGTTTTGGACGAGTACGAGGCAAAATCTACCTTTTTCATCGGTGGCTGTTGGGCGGATGATAACGTCGAATGTCTGAAAGAAATCCTTGCTCGTGGGCACGAAATCGGCAATCACGGCTATTTTCATAAGGATCATGATCGGTTGGATGAAAAGCAAAACCGCGAGGAAATCTTGCGGTGCAATCAATTTTTATCCCTCTCAATCGGCTGTACGCCCACGCTGTTCGCGCCGCCCAGCGGCGCGTATGCAAACGCTACGCTGTCCGCGGTAAAGCATTTAGGCATGAAAACGGTGCTTTGGACAAAGGACACCGTTGATTGGCGGGATAAGGACGCCGCGCTCGTTTATTCACGGGCGACAAAAGGCGTGGAGGCAGGCGCGTTGATTTTGATGCACCCTATGGCGCATACGCTAAAAGCCCTGCCAGATATATTAAAGGAATACAAAAGGCGGGGGCTTTGCGCGATTACGGTTGGGGAAAACCTACGCTTAGGAGGATAATATGGTAAGAGAAAAACGCTACTCAAACGGACTTCGGGTGGTGGTAAAACAGATGCCGGGCTTATATTCTGTGACAGTCGGTATCCTGGTAGGCACAGGCGGCGCGATGGAAACGGACGCCGAGGACGGCATTTCGCATTTCATTGAGCACATGCAGTTCAAGGGCACGAAAAAGCGCAACGCCTTTGAAATTTCAGATGCGTTCGATCGTATTGGCGCGCAGGTAAACGCCTTTACGGGTAAGGATACCACTTGTTATTACACCAAGTGCACAACCGACCACGTGAATGCAGCGTTTGAGGCGCTGTCCGATCTTTTCTTAAACGCGACCTATCCCGAAGACGAAATGGAACGTGAAAAGGGTGTGGTTTGCGAGGAAATTTCCATGAACGAGGATGCCCCTGAAGATCTTTGCTTGGATCTGCTGGCGCAGGCTACGTACGGCAAAAAGAACTACGGCAGAAACATTTTAGGCCCAGCCTCCAACGTAAAGGGGTTTACCGTGGCGGACATTAAACGGTACAAGGAGGCAAGATATTGCCCCGAAAACGTTGTCATTTCTTTTGCAGGCGGCATTGATTTTGACACGGCAATTGCTTTGGTAGAGGCACATTTTGGCAATCTTCCGCAGGGCAAGTTTGAAAAACGGGTTTTGGACGTGGAATATTTAGGGCAAAGCCTCGTAAAGAAAAAGCCCATCGAGCAGATGCACTTTGCGCTTTCCTATCCGTCCTTGCCCCTGGAACACGAGCTTAATTTAGCGCACTCGATTATGAACAGCATTTTGGGCGGCAGTATGAGTTCCCGCCTCTTTCAAGAGGTGCGTGAAAAGATGGGGTTGGCATATTCGGTGTATTCCTATGCATCCCGTTATGCCGAGTGCGGCACGCTGACGATCTACGCAGGTGTCAACCCTGCCAAAGCGGATTCTGCGTACGATGCGGTCAACGACGTTGTTCAGGCATTTTTGAAAGAGGGGATTTCCGACGAGGAATTTTTGCGCGGGAGAGAGCAGATGAAGGCATCCACAATCTTTGGCTTGGAGAGTACTTCCTCGCAGATGCTTATCTACGGCAAAGAAATGCTGTATCACGATCGACTTTATGATATTGACGACCGTTTTGAAAAATTGCAGCTGGTGAAAAAGGCAGACGTAGAACAGACGATCGCGCTGACCTTTGGCGCTGCGGAGGGCAAACGTTCGGTTGCCGTGGTGGGGAATACGGACAAGCCGTTCACGCTATAATGGAGCAGCCGATCAAAATGGGCTTCCCGCCCGTTTATAACAAGGATAGCAAGGTCTTAATTTTGGGCAGCTTTCCCTCGGTGAAAAGTAGGCAGGGTTCCTTTTATTACGGCAACAAGCAAAACCGCTTTTGGCGAATGTTATTCGGGGTATTTGGCGAGGAATACAAGGATAGCACCGAGGAAAAGAAAGCCTTTTTGCTGCGCCATGGAATCGCGCTTTGGGATATGGCGACGGAGTGTAAGATTCAGGGCTCAAGCGACGCTACGCTTACGCAGCCAAAGCTTGCCGATTTAACGCCGATATTTTCGACGGCAAAGCTCCAACGCATTTTGTTGAACGGTTCGCTTGCCTATCAGCTTTTTTGTTCTAAGTACGCAGACGTACCTATCCCATATTACAAAATGCCGTCCACAAGCCCTGCCAATCCTAAATATGATGAAAAGGTGTGGCGAGAAATGTTGTATGATTTGCGCTAAGGCTTTATGCCACCAAGAAACCTGGTAAAAACTTTTCGCGACGTTAAAAGGCTATCAATAAACGAACAAAAGGAGTAGTCAATACTCTGAAAATAAAAAAATAGTAAGGTGTTGTATGGATATTTTACAAACGATCAGACAAGAATTTAACTTAACGGAATCGCATACGAAGAACATCGTATCGTTGATTGACGAGGGAAACACGATTCCCTTTATCGCGCGCTACCGTAAAGAAATGACGGGCAGCTGCGACGATCAAGTGTTGCGTTCGATTTTCGATCGTCTTACCTATCTTCGTAATTTAGAGAAGAGAAAGGAAGAGGTGGCGTCTGCCATCAGCGAGCAAGGAAAGATGACGGAGGAAATCACCAAGGCGCTTGCGGCGGCTACGATTTTGACGGAGGTCGAAGACATTTACCGTCCGTTCAAGCAAAAGAGAAAGACCCGTGCGTCCGTTGCAATCGCAAAGGGCTTGCAGCCGCTTGCGGAGGCGATCTTAGCGCAAGATCCCGCGTTTAACGTTAAAGTGGAGGCAGAAAAATACATATCCGACGAGGTTGCTACGGCTGAGGACGCCATTGCAGGCGCGCAGGATATCCTTGCGGAAATTATTTCTGACGACGCGAACACCCGTAAAAAGCTGAGAAACTTCTTTTTCAAGCACGGGGAAATCACTTCCTCGTATGCAAAGGGCAAGGAGGAGGCGGACGAGGCGAAAACGTACGGGATGTATGCGGATTATTCCGAGCCCGTCAGCGAGGCGAAAAGCCACCGTATTTTGGCACTCAACCGTGGGGAAAAGGAAGAATTCTTAAAGGTTTCCATCAACGTGAATACCGAGCTGGCAAAACGCATCACCGCAGCCGCGTTTTTAAAAAGTGGCGGGGAAAGCAGCGCTATCGTCAAGGCAGCAGCAGAGGATAGCTTTGATCGCTTGATTGCCCCTTCCGTCGAACGTGAGGTGCGTGCACAGCTTTTTGAGGACGCCAGCGAGCAGGCAATTAAGATGTTCGAACTGAACTTAAAGCCACTCTTAATGCAGCCGCCCGTCAAGGATAAAATTACGATGGGCTGGGACCCTGGTTATAGAACGGGCTGCAAAATCTGTGTAGTTGACGGCACGGGTAAGGTTTTGGATAACACCGTTGTGCACGTGACGTTGCCTGGCGCTAAGGTCGATGCGCCTAAACGTATTTTGAAGGAAATGATTGCAAAACACAAAGTGGACGTCATTTCCTGCGGCAATGGCACGGCGAGCAAGGAAAGCGAAATCTTCATTGCAGAGCTGATCAAGGAAATCAAAGCGGAAACGGGCAGATCGGTCAGCTACGTCATCGTCAACGAGGCAGGTGCTTCGGTGTATTCGGCAAGCCCCTTGGCGGCGGAGGAATTCCCTGAATTTGACGTGACGACCCGCAGCGCGGTTTCAATTGCTCGCCGCTTGCAAGATCCGCTTGCTGAGCTGATCAAGATCGACCCCAAATCCATCGGGGTTGGACAATACCAGCACGATATGAACCAAAAGCGCCTGGATGCCGCTTTGGAGGGAGTTTTGGAGGATTGCGTAAACAGTGTGGGTGTCGATCTAAACACCGCCAGCGTATCCCTTTTGAAATTTATTGCAGGCTTGAACGCAGGCGTTGCAAAAAACATTGTCGAATACAGAAATGCAAACGGTAAGTTTACCTCCCGAAAGCAGCTTTTAAAGGTTCCCAAGCTTGGCGAAAAGGCGTATACACAATGTGCGGGCTTTTTGCGTGTAGACTGTGGTGATAATATCTTGGATAATACGGCTGTTCATCCTGAAAGCTATGAAAAGGCGGAACGTCTGTTAAAGCTTTTCGCATATACAAAGGAAGACGTGCGTGCGCGTAGAATTGCAGATCTTCGTCAAAAGATTCAAGCGTACGGCGAGGAAAAGGCGGCGGCAGATACGGGCTTGGATAAAGCGACCCTTGCCGACGTGGTTGCCGAGTTGATGAAACCGGGCAGAGATATCCGTGAAGCGTTGCCTGCGCCCACCCTTAGAAGCGATATTATGGGTATTGAGGATTTAAAGGTGGGTATGGAACTTACGGGCACAGTCAGAAACGTGGTGGATTTTGGCGCGTTTATCGACATCGGCGTACACCAAGACGGGCTGGTGCATATTTCCGAAATTACCGATCGTTATATCAAACATCCGTCCGAGGTATTAAAGGTTGGGCAGGTTGTTTCTGTACGTGTGAAAGAGGTAGACGTTAAGAAAAACCGTATCGGGTTGACGATGCGTAAAGCGCGTTCTTGACGATTTTTGCCAAAAAGTACTTGACAAATTAACTGTATAGTATTATAATAATTAGGTAGCATGGCTACGGACTAATGTTAAAAACCTTGGAGGAATCAATTATGTTGGAAAAAGTGCAAGAATTGCTTGCGGAAGCGCTCAATATTTCCGTTGACAAAGTATCGCCCGATGCAAAAATCGTAGAAGATTTGGGCGCAGATTCGTTGGACGTTGTGGAACTTCTCAGCCGTTTAGAAGATGAGCTGGGCATCACCATTCCCGATGACGATGTAGAAAACCTTGTCACGGTAGCAGACGTTGCAGCAGAACTTGAAAAGCTGACGAAATAATTTAAAAATACATGGAAAGCTCCTGTTTTTCGCAGGAGCTTTTTCTTTTTATCTGTGCAAACGTTTGCATTTCTATTTTTTCTATGTTATAATTGTCAAGAAGAAAAAATTGTAAGAGGTATTGTTATGTTGCAGGTGACCGGCGTATCGTTGCAGTACGGCAGTAAAAAACTGTTCGAGGACGTCAATTTAAAATTTACAAAGGGAAATTGCTATGGCATCATCGGTGCAAACGGCGCAGGGAAGTCCACCTTTTTAAAGGTGCTTTCAGGGGAAATTGAGCCGCAAAAAGGGTTTGTTTCCATGGATAAAAACGAGCGTATGTCCGTTTTGCAGCAAAACCAAAATATGTACGATGACGAAACGGTTTTGCGTACGGTCATGATGGGTTATAAACGCCTTGTAGAAGTCATGGACGAAAAGGACGCCCTCTATGCAAAGGCGGATTTCAGCGAAGAGGACGGGATTCGCGCAGCCGATTTGGAAAGCGAGTTTGCCGAAATGAACGGCTATGACGCAGAATATCAGGCAGGGCAGCTTTTAAACGCCTTGGACATCACGGAGGATTTACATTACTCCCTGATGGGGGATTTAGACGCGAAACAAAAGGTACGCGTCCTTTTGGCGCAGGCGCTGTTTGGCGATCCTGACGTGCTGCTTTTGGACGAGCCCACCAACAACCTCGACATTAAAACGGTTAGATGGCTGGAAAACTACTTGATGGATTTTGAAAACACCATTATCATCGTTTCGCATAACCGACATTTCTTGAATAAGGTTTGTACGAACATTTGCGACGTAGACTTTGGCAAGATCAATATGTTTGTAGGCAACTATGATTTTTGGTATCAGACCAGCCAACTGCTTGCTCGCCAGCAACGTGATCAGAATAAAAAGGCAGAACAGCGCGCCAAGGAATTGCAGGAATTTATCGCGCGGTTTGCGGCAAACGCCTCCAAGTCCCGTCAGGCTACTTCGCGTAAGAAAGAGCTGGAAAAGCTTACGATTAACGACTTTAAGCCTTCGCTTAGAAAGTATCCGTTCATCAATTTCAAATTTGAACGGGAAATCGGGCATGACATTTTGATGGTGGAAGGCTTGACGAAGAAGGGTTATTTTGAAAACGTTTCTTTCACCGTACAACGGGATGAAAAGATCGGCTTTATTTCGGATAAGAGCACGACGATCACCATGCTTTACGATATTTTGTGCGGCAAGGTGGAACCGGATGCGGGCAGTATCAAATGGGGCAAAACCATTTCCGTGTCCTATTTCCCGCAGAACAATAACGAATATTTTGAAAATTGCGAGCTGAACCTCGTGGAATGGCTTTCACAGTTTTCCAACGATCATTACGAAGAATATCTTCGTGGTTGGTTGGGTAGAATGTTGTTCTCTGGCGAAGAGGCGTTAAAGAAAGCAAAAGTGCTCTCTGGTGGCGAAAAAGTGCGTTGTATGTTGGCGAAAATGATGCTGGAAAGCAGTAATTTCCTGATTTTTGACGAACCGACCAACCATTTGGATTTGGAATCCATTACGGCCCTGAACGACGGTTTGTCAGCCTATAAGGGCTGTATGCTGCTGACTTCGCACGACCAAGAGCTTATGAACACCGTTTGCAACCGCATCATTGAAATTAAGGATACAAAAGTGTACGACAGACAGGTCACTTACGACGAATATGTCGACGAAATCAGCCAATAAGCGGCAAACAATTTTCCCCTCGAAAGGCAAAATTCGAGGGGATTTTTTTTATAAAATGTCACTTTTTCCATTCTTCGACACAATATTTTAAAATATTACATAAATATTTAACAATAAATTTTAAAATATTGTAAAATAATGCTTTACCAAATGAAAAAAATGTAGTATAATAGGTGTACCGACGTGAAAAACGCGGAATAAAATATTTCGAGGTGCTCCTTATGAGGGTAAAAAGTATTATTTTGTTGGAAAACAATGCAGCCGTTTTAGAGCAGTTGAAAGAGGCGTTGGAGAAGAGCGAGGAATATCGCATTACATACGCTGGGGAAGACGGGGAAGAGGGGATTAAAAAGATCCTGCAGGAAAAACCAGACTTGGTCATCACGGGGATGTTCTTACAAGGGAACGACGGAAGCGCGGTTATTCAAACAGCAAAAAAGACATGGCCGAACGTAAAGATTTTGGCATTGGGAATTGCCAACGATTCCTTAATCGAAAAAGCGTTGGCGCTTGGGGCGCATTACTATCTTGTCAAGCCATTTGATATTGAGGTTGCGTTGGAACGGATTGGCGAGCTATTGCAGCAGGATACTAAAAAGGAAGTGCGCGATTATGCGGTTAAACGCCGTAAGGCGGTGACGCTTGATGAAAAGATCAGCGAAATCTTTATTTCAATTGGGATTCCACCCCATATCAAAGGGTATTCCTATTTGCGTGAGGCGATTAAGATCACGGTGGAGCGTCCGTACGTAATCAACAGCGTGACCAAGGAGCTGTATCCTAGCGTAGCCGAAACCTACAAAACAACGCCAAGCAAAGTAGAACGCGCCATCCGCCATGCCATCGAGGTGGCGTGGAACCGTGGCAGAATTGATGCGATCAACGCCATTTTTGGTACGCGTGTGTATTTGGGCACGGAAAAGCCGACGAACAGCGAATTTATCGCCTTGGTCGCGGACAAGCTAATTTTAGAAAGTATGATGTAAAAAAGAAAACCGTTGCAGTAGCAACGGTTTTTCGTCTATTTACGGGTTGGATCAATACATGCCGCCCATGTCGCCGCCGGGGGCGGGGGGAGCAGGAGGGGTAGGGATATCGGTGACGATGCTTTCCGTCGTCAGCAAAGTAGAGGCAACGGACGCTGCGTTTTGCAATACGGAACGGGTCACCTTGGTCGGGTCGATAATACCGCTTTCCACCATGTCACAGTAGCGGTTGTTCAGGGCGTCAAAGCCAAAATGGACCTCGTTTTTGGTCAATACTTTATCTACGATGACCGAACCGTCCAGGCCAGCGTTCTTTGCAATCTGACGGATAGGTTCTTCAATCGACTTCAAAACAATTGCCGCGCCTGTCTTTTCGTCACCGTTGAGGGTTTCTACCAAAGCTTGCAGCTTAGGCACGGCAGAAAGCAACGCAACGCCGCCACCAGGCACGTAGCCTTCTTCCACAGCGGCTCGGGTCGCCGCCAAAGCGTCGTCGATACGCAATTTCTTTTCTTTCATTTCCACTTCGGTAGCAGCGCCAACGCTGATAACGGCTACGCCGCCAGCCAGCTTAGCAAGGCGTTCTTGCAATTTTTCGCGATCGTAATCCGATTTTGTTTCTGCAATTTGCGCGCGGATGGAATGGATGCGATCCTTAATTTCCGCAGGGCTGCCTGCGCCGCCGACGATAGTAGTGTTTTCCTTGTCCACACGAACGGTAGCGGCTCTACCCAGCATATCGGGGGTGACGTCTTTAAATTCAATTCCAAGATCGGAAGAAATTACTTGACCGCCCGTTAAAATGGCGATATCTCTGAGCATTTCCTTTCTTCTGTCACCAAAACCGGGAGCTTTTACTGCAACGGAATTGAATACGCCTTTCAGCTTGTTAACAATCAGCGCGGCAAGTGCGTCGCCTTCCACGTCCTCAGCGATAATCAACAATCTTGCGCCTTGCTGAGCAAGCGGCTCAATTACGGGCAACAATTCTTGCAAGGAAGAGATCTTCTTATCCGTAATCAAAATATACGGATTCTCGATCACGGCTTCCATTTTATCGGTGTTGGTCACCATATATGCAGAGGCATAGCCTCTGTCGAACTGCATACCTTCCACGGTGGAAAGCTCGGTGTTCATCGACTTGCCTTCTTCAACCGTAATAACGCCGTCCTTGCCTACGATTTCCATCGCCTTTGCGATCAGTGCGCCCACCTCGGCGTTGCCTGCGGAAATGGAGGCAACCTGTTCGATTGCCTTTTGGCTTTCCACGGTTTTAGAAATGGATTTCAGGTGTTCCACCGTCAATTCAACCGCTTTTTTGATGCCTTCCTTTAAGATGATGGGATTTGCGCCAGCTGCAAGGTTTTTCAAGCCTTCGCGTACGATTGCCTGCGCCAAAACGACAGCGGTGGTTGTGCCGTCGCCCGCAACGTCGTTGGTTTTCGTCGAAACCTCTTTCACAAGCTGCGCGCCCATGTTTTCAAAAGGGTCCGCAAGCTCGATTTCTTTTGCAATCGTCACGCCGTCGTTGGTGATCAACGGAGCGCCGTATTTCTTATCCAAAACAACGTTTCTACCCTTGGGACCAAGAGTGATTTTTACGGTATCGGCAAGGGTGTTAACGCCTGCCTCCAAAGCTTTTCTGGCGTCCTCGCCGTATTTGATCTGTTTTGCCATGCTAATATTCTCCTTTTAAAACGTTAATCTTCCAGCACAGCGAGAATATCGCTTTGCTTAATGATCGTGAATTCTTTGCCATCGACTTTGAAATCGGTGCCGCTATACTGCGAACAAAGCACTTTGTCGCCAACCTTTACCTGCATCGTGATTTCCTTTCCGTCGATTACACCGCCGGGACCTACCGCAACAACGGTGTAGGTTTGGGGTTTCTCCTGGGACGCCGCGGTCAAAAACAGACCGCTTGCCGTCTTTTCCTGTACGGGTACGCTTT
>JAZURU010000076.1:0-3643 GCA_045606365.1 Candidatus Scatosoma sp.
GTGCTTAGGCTGGGCGTGGGCGACGAGGTAATCCTTTTGGATAACAGCGGTATGGAATACACCGCGGTGATTGCCGAGGTGGGAAAAAAACAGATGTTGCTAAACGTCATCGGGCAATCGGCAGGTGACAAAGAGGCGGCAGCGGACGTTGCGCTCGTGTTTGGCTACTTGAAGAACGCCGATAAGAACGAGTTTATCGTACAGAAGGCGGTGGAGTTGGGTGTGAAAAGAATTGTGGCGTTTTCCTCGGAATTTTCCTCGGCGTATATGAACGCAAACAAGCTGGAACGCTTGAACAAGGTCAGCAAGGAGGCGGCAAAGCAATGCTTGCGTTCGGTTGCCCCTACGGTAGAATACGCGCAAACCTTGCAGGAGGCGTTGCGGGCAGTGGAGGGCTATGAAAATAAGCTGTTCGCTTGCGAGTTTGCCACCGAAAGCAAGGCGGACGTTTCGGCGCTGGGCGGTTCTACGGCGATCGTCATCGGCAGCGAGGGCGGCTTTTCGCGGAAAGAGGAAACTCTTGCCGCGGGCATGGGCTTTTCGTCCGTCACGCTGGGAAAACGCATTTTACGCGCGGAAACGGCGGCGGTAGCTCTGACGTCCGTGGTGATGTTCTCGCTGGGCGAATTAGGTGAAAACAAGGGGGCAGGTACGAGGTGAAAGCGGTAGTATTTACCCTTGGCTGTAAGGTGAACGACGTGGAAAGCGGCTCGTTGATACGGGGGCTTGAGCAGATGGGGTACGAGGTTTCCAGATACCTTGAAGAGGGGGCGGAGCTGTACGTCATCAATACCTGCGCCGTCACGGCGGAGGCGGAGCGCAAGAGTCGGCAAACGGTCGGCAAAGCAATCAAGGCGGGAAAAAACGCCAAAATTATCGTCTGCGGTTGCGCCTCACAGCGTAATGCAGCGCAATTTTTTGAAAAGGCGGATAACGTCTTTTACGTTTCGGGCGCGCAAGAAAAAGGGAAGATTTTGCAGCTGATTCAGGCGGGCTTGCCCGATGAGAATAAGGGAATCCTTTTGCAGGACAGCGGTAGAACGTATGAGGAAATGCTGCCCCCTGAATGCTTAAAGACCCGCAATTTTGTCAAAATCCAAGACGGCTGCGATCGGTTTTGTTCCTATTGTATCATTCCCTATTTGCGTGGGCGCAGCCGTTCGCGCAGGCTTTCCTCGGTGGTGGAGGAGGTACTTTCTTCCTCGGCAAAGGAAACGGTGCTGACGGGGATCGATATTTCCGATTATAAAGACGAGGCGGGCAACACGTTCGTTGACTTGCTGCTGGCGGTAAAGGACGCGCCTACCCGTATTCGTTTGGGGTCGATTGAGGTCAGCCTGATCACCGACGAGTTTTTGTCGGCGGCAAAGCGGGTGAAAAACTTTGCGCCGCAGTTTCATCTTTCTCTGCAAAGTGGCTCGAATGCCGTTTTAAAGAGTATGAACCGCCATTATACCCGCGAGGAATATTTGGCGGCTTGCAAAAAGATTTACGCGGCATTTCCAAACGCGTCGATTACGACGGACATCATTGTGGGTTTTCCCACGGAAACGGAAGAGGATTTTTTGCAGTCGATGCGGATTGTGGAGGAGGCGGGCTTTTTGCAGGTGCACGCGTTTCCCTATTCGCCAAGAGAGGGTACGATTGCCTATAAAAAGTATAAAGAGCTACCAGCGGCGTTGAAAAAACAGCGCGTAGACCGTCTGCTGGAAAGGGCGGCTGCGGTGAAAAAGACCTATCTTGAAGGCTTTGTCGGCAAATGCCTTTCGGTGGTTTGGGAATATTGCTCTGAAGGGTATTGGGAGGGGTATTCCGAAAACTATATTCGCGTATACGTTGCGGATAAAAATGGGGAAGAGCCTACCCAGGTACGCGTTGAAAAATTGTATAAGGACGGCGTTTTGGCGTCGCAGATATAAGGAGAACGGTTATGGAAAACTGTATTTTTTGTAAAATCATAGCAGGGGAAATCCCCTCCCCCAGATTGTACGAGGACGATGTTATGATCGTCATTCGGGATATCGAGCCCAAGGCGAAGCTGCACTATCTGTGTATTCCCAAACAGCATTTTGCGCTGCTTTCCGAAATGGACGCCGCGCGCGCAGAGCTTGTAAAGCACGTCTTTCAAACGATCCCCACTCTGGAGGAATCGCTGGGCTTGCAGGGCGGCTATCGCATGATTATCAACCAGGGCGCAGACGGCGGACAGACCGTTCCCCATTTGCATGTGCACCTTTTGGGCGGCGAGCCACTTGGCGATTTTTAAGGTTTAAAAGAAAACGAAAGAGGGAATACTCCTTTCCGTGAAAACGGGGAGGAGTTTTTTTATGCGCTTGAAACGTTGGTTTACATTGCTGATATGCGGAGGGATCTGCGCTACCCTTTTGGCGGTGGCTGGCGGGCTGTACAATCCCTACGGCAGCTGTTTAAAAGGAGAAAGGGTCGCTAAGGAATACTACCTCTATTCCCCCTCGTCGCAGGCAAAAATCTTATCCTCGCCTACGTTTGCCGAATGTTTTTTCTTAACGGGGGAAACGTCGGCCTTTCGCTTTTCCACGGAAAAAGAGGCGGCTTTTTATGCGGAGGCGCTACTGCGCGAAAAGAAAGCGCAGGTGGTATGTGAAGAGCATTTGGCGGGCGCGCGCTCGATTTATGCGTACGTAAGCGGGGGCGCGGGCGGCATATTGCTATTTGGCGCAAGGGTGAACCTGCACTTGGTGATAAAGGGTGCAGAGGTGCAGGTGGGTACGCCGATCATTTTCGGTGGGTATTAAAAAATAAAAATTGCTTTGTCTGTGTATAAATTGAAAAAAATCGGGGAATAAAAGGATTACAAAACCATTTTGGAGGATTGTGATTATGCGAGAACGCAAGGAAAGAAAGGAAAAGAAAGGAAAAGAGCCGGAACAAAAAACGGAAAAGGAGAAGATTGATTGGAAGGATCGGCAGGCGTGGATGGGGCTTGCCTCTGCCTGTCTTGCCGTGGTGCTTGCCATCGTGTTGATCATCGCGTTTGCAGGTGGGGATCAGCCTGCGATCGACGCAGGGAACGTGAATAGCTCTACGCCGGGCTCCGATGGCGGTCAACAACCCGTGGATGAAGATTTGGGGATGGGGCTGCCGATCGAGGCGGTGTCCGTTTCCAACGAATACGGGTTCTTCTATAACCAAACGTTAGATTGTTATTATCATCATGACGGGGTGGATTTTCTCACTGAAGCAGGTGCGAACGTGCTTGCCGCAGAGGACGGCGTGGTAGAAAGCGTCTATTCTGGGGACGTGCTCAAAGGCACCGAGATTGTCCTGGACCATGGCAACGGTTTAAAAACGGTCTATCGGTTTGTTGTGGCGGTGGACGGGCTTTCTGTCGGTGACGAAGTAAAGCAGGGGGACGTAATTGCCACGGTTGCAGAGGCTACGGGCAACGAATACAAGGACGGGGCGCATTTGCATTTCGAGATTTTGGAAAACGGTGAAACGGTTGACCCCACTGTGCATTTGGACATTATCGAAAAGTAATATATTTTAAAAAAAAATCATAAAATAACCTGCTATTACTTTTAAGGGAATAGGGGTTATTTTTTTATGAAGAGATGGTTGGGAATTTTGTTGTCTGCAATGCTACTGTTCGTAGGCTTGGCGG
>JAZURU010000077.1:0-14948 GCA_045606365.1 Candidatus Scatosoma sp.
GTTGTTGATACTACTGAGGCACAGACTGAATTCCGCGAGGTGCTCGGCTACGATTCTTCGACGGGTACTTATGCAAAGGACGTGGTGATTTACGAAAAAGCAACAACGACTTTGGCTGCGTGGGTAGAAAGTGGTTTCAACGCCTCTATATAACGGAAAAAAATGAATGGAAAAATGATATGAAAACTTCTTTTCAAAATGGACGGATCGTTGCGGACGGATATTTTCACGAGGATATCCCTTACGACGTTTCTGCAAACAATTTAAGCGTTTGCTTTGACGGCAAAGGGGGCTTATCCAAGTACTTATCCGTTCGTAGCGGAAAAGAGTATTCAACCCAATCCTTCTTCGTCCTGTATAAGGACGGAGAACGGGTGGGTGCATATACGAAAAAACAGGTTAAAATGGCGGGGCGAATCCAAGAGATTTCTCTTTTTGGGGACGGCTACCGCTTGGAGATGAAACAATTCATCACCCAAAACGACGACGCCGTATTTGTGGAAATGGTGTTGTTTGCCGATCAAGAAACAGAGTTTACTCTGCTTTACGGCATCAACGGCGGGGTGGATTGGATATTGCCCGCCTTTTCCTGCGACGGTTCGTATATTAGCGTAGAAGACAATATGTATTTTCAGCTTGGCGGCAGCGTATGCGGCGAAAAGCGGATTCGCTTTGTGTTCTCTTATGAAGAAACGGAGGAATATTGCGAGGGCTTGCTTGCGGCGTTTGCTCAAAAAGCCGAGATTGCGGCAAACGAGGTGGACGGCATTGCTTTCCCGCCCTCTGTGCAGACGGAGGAGGAAAAAGCGCTGTATCTTTCCGCGTTGTTTTGCTCCTTGGAAAATTACAAGGAATGCGGACGGTTAAAAGGCTTTGTGGCAGGATGCAATTACTTAAACCCGCTTAGGACCTATTATCGGGATTCCTATTGGACGGTCTTGCCCATGTACGCGCACGACCTTTCGTTGGTCAAACAGCAGGTGATCACTCTGGCGCACGGGATTGCGGAGGACGGCAGCTGCCCCTCTGCGGTGAAAATGGACTTTTCCGCCTTTTGGGGCGGACATTACGACAGCCCCTCTTTCTTTGTGATGATGGCGTACGATTACGTCAACCATTCGGGAGATTTTGATTTCCTGCAGGAAAGCGTTCGCGGGAAAAGCATTTTCGAACTCTGCCTGATGGTGACGGAAAAGCAAATGACGCGCACGGACGAAACAGGGCTGCTGTATAAGCAAGGGCCTTACAACAAGCTGGATTGGGCGGACGAGGTCAATCGAAACGGCTACGTTACCTATGACGAGGCACTGTATTTTCGAGCACTGGATTGTATGGCAAGGCTGTGCGAAGCCTGCCATATGGACGGCAAACGGTATGCCGAGGCGGCGCAAAGGGTAAAGGAGTCGATCAACCGTATCCTTTGGGATGAAGAAAAGGGCTACTACGTCAATTACGTAGACGGCGATTTCACCGAGGACAATCTGTCCGTAGACACGGTGCTGACCTACCTTTTTGGAATTGCGGACGAAAAACGCGCGCAACGCATGCTGGACAGCATGGAGGCTTTGCTGGAAACGAAAAACAACCGCCAACAGCTGGCAGGCGATTACGGCGTAATGTGCGTGTACCCGTTCTATAAACGGATCGGGGCGGCGTATTTCAAATCCTCGCAGGATTATTATTACCATAACGGCGCCAATTGGCCGTATTGGTCGGCGATGTACGCGTACGCAAAGGCTTTGGCGGGCAGAGAGTATCGCTATCCTTTGGAAAGCTGGTTTTCCTACAATCTGGAAAGGGGCATTTATACGCCCGTGGAATATTTTTCACCCTGCCGAAAGAGTGGCTCTACCTTGCAGGCTTGGAGTGGCGTAGCGGCGTTTGTGTTCGATTTTATCGGTAAGCCTTCGTTCTTTGCACCGATACATATGAAATAGAAAAATAATAAGGAGAAATGATATGAAAAAGAGAAGAATTTTAGCAACAGCACTCTCTGCATTTATGCTGGTGGGTGCAACGGGGTTGTCTGCATGTAATTTCGAGGACGATATCGGCGGTGGCTATGACTTTATATACAACATCGATGACCCGTCTAGGCTGACGATTAAGGTGGAAAACTTTGGTATGGGCCCCGGCAACGAATGGCTGTACGAAACGGCAGACCGCTTTGCTAAAGAAAAGATGGAAACGACGTATGGAGATAAAACGGGTGTGTATATCGACATCGAACCCAACTCTGACCAAAAGACGGATGCGATGGCGGGGGATTCCACCAACATCTTCTTTGACGAACGTCACTCTGACCCGCAGGGGCTGATTCAAAAAGGCTTGCTTTTAAACATCGACTCTATCGTCAAGGACGCGTCCAGGGTGGGCGGCAGTCTGGAAAGCAAAATCTTCGAAGCAGCAAAGGGCGGTATCATGGGGGACGACGGCAGCTATTACGCGTTGCCCCATTACGAATTCTTCCCTGGGCTTGCCTTCAACCGCGCTACGTTTGACGAGCTGTGCGCGTACTTCGCGGCAGACGATGAGGAAAACGTTTACGAATATGTTTCGGAAAAAGGCTATGGCAGCGCTAATTTTGTAGGCGATCTTGAAGCGACGAAATCGGTGGGGCCGGACGGTCAGCCAGAAACGCCAGACGATGGGTTGCCCCGTTCCTTGGACGAATTTATTCTGCTTTGCGATTATATCAAGGTGGAAAGCGACGGCGATATTGCTCCCGTCACCGTTTCGGGAAAATATTTCAATAACTATCCCGACTATCTTTTGATGGGTTTATGGGCGTCTTTGGCGGGCGCGGAGCAGATGCGTAATTATTACAACTGCACGGGCGAAATCGAGGTGGTCAAACGCGACGATGCCGGCAACCTGATGTTTAAAAATCAAAACCTTTTCAAGGGGATTTCCTACGTCAAGGTGCCCGAAACGGAAGTGATCACCATGGCGGCAGACGGTTCTGACGGTTGGAGAGGCAACGACATGGTGGCAAAATATTACGCCATTGCAATTTTGGATATTTTGAAAAAGGAAGGCTTGCTCTCGGATACGGCTACTAGCGGTAAAGACCATTGGACGACCCAAAAGGATCTGTACTTGGAGGGTAAGCTGAACACCAGCCAATCCGCGATGTTGGTGGAAGGTAGCTATTGGTATAACGAATCGGAGGACGCGGGCAACTTTGACGATTACGAGGACGAGGTCGGCAAGCCTCGCAACCAGCTGCCTGTGGAATGGATGAGCCTGCCCACCAGCGTATACGCGGAGGGCGCAACGGGTAGACCTGCTGCGTATCTGGACTGCGGCTTGGCATACGCGTTGATCAACGGCAACATTAAAAACAACGAGCCCTTAAAGCAGGCGTGCCTTGATTTCGTGGCGTTCTGTTATAGCGAGCAGGAGCTGAAAAACTTCACCATGAAAACAGGCATCACCAGGGCGATCAGCTACGAATTGAAAGACAGCGAGCTGGCGAATATGAGTAGTTATGCCCAAAAGCTGTGGGCTGCCAGAGATAAGACGGGCGCGAACGTAATCGCTTGGTCGGGTACGACGGCGGCGTTCAAAGCGAAAAAGAGCGCGTTGAAGCTGGACCTTGGTTGCGGCGTATTCAGCTGCGGTTCTACGTCTAGAATTTCCGCCTTCTTAGGCACGGTAAATCCTGATAAGTCGATAAATCATGCGGCGGAGGCGTTTGCGGCTTCCAGCATGTCCATTAGCTCGTGGGATTATCCTAAGAACGGCAATTAATAGCTACGGGTAAAACAACGTCCGGCTGCCCGAAATTGATTCGGGCGGTTGGGCGAAGCGAATCTACAATACCTTGGGGGTAGAATATGACAGACAGTAAGATTTCCAGCGTAAAAGCGAAAAGGACGGCTACGCGCAGCCAAAAGCGGTTGCTGTTTTACGTCCTGATGTTTGCGCTGCCTCTGCTGCAATTTGCAATTTTTTACGTTTACGTAAACTTTAATTCCATCATCATCGCTTTTCAGGAGCAGATTGCGCGCCCCGGCGTTGGAACGGGCTATGACATTAAGCCGTCGTTTACCTCTTTTCAGTGGGCGTTTCAGCAATTTTTCAGCGCGGAAAGCGGATTGATGTTATGGCGTTCGATCCAGCTGCTTTTGTGTCAGCTGGTAATCGTCATACCGCTGGCGCTTCTGTTTAGCTATTACATAGCAAAGGAAAAGCCGGGCGCGGGATTTTTCCGTATCATGTTGTATTTGCCGCAGGTTGTATCCGTGGTGGTGCTGGGTATTTTGTTCAAATACCTTGTCAGCCAAGGGTATCCGGTGTTGATGAAACAGCTTTTTGAAGAAAAGGTGATCGGGCTTTTGTTGCCGAGCACTTCTGCAGATAGCAACTTTTATACGGCATTGATTTTCACCGTCTGGTTTTCGTTCGGGGCGAACGTCCTGATCTTTACGGGTGCGATGAGCGGTGTGGATCAATCCATCGTTGAATCGGCACAGCTGGACGGCGTTAGCAACCTGCAGGAATTTTTCTTCATCTACGTCCCCATGATTTTCAACACCGTCACTACGTTTATCATCACCGGGCTTGCGGGGATCTTTAATAACCAGATGAACCTGCACGTGTTCTTCAACAATACAGAGGGGAACGTGGACGTGTTCGGATATTATTTCTACCGTATGGCGGCGCTTTGCAGTGAAGACTACAACGGTGTATACGGGGAAGTGGATCTTCGAAAGCTGGCGGCTTTGGGCTTGATTGCTACTTTGCTTTTGGTGCCCACCGTTTTGCTGGTGCGTAAGCTGCTGGATAAATATGGACCCAGCGCGGACTAAGGAGGGAGTATGGAAAAGAAAATGAAACGTAAAATGCAGGCGGTGGACGTCATCGTCATCGTGCTGCTAATCGTATATGCATGCACCCTGCTTCTCATTTTGGGCTGGGGCTTGCTATCCTCGTTTAAGTCCAACAGAGATTTGGTGGATAACCAGAATATGTTTGGGCTGCCTGACTTGGCGGCAAAGGGCGCGCAGGAGGCGTTGCTGTTTGGTAATTATCGTCGTATTTTGTTGGGCTTTACCCGCGAGGCTGGCGATGCAAGCTATTATTCGTCAATTTTTGGCTACATTGAAAATGCGCCAGAAAAGACGTTTCGCTTTGCAGACTATCTGTTCAATTCCTTCTTATATTCCGTCATTTGTTCGTTTGTGCACGCCTTCGTGGCGTTTACCTGCGCCTTTCTTTGTGCGAAATATAAGTTCCGCTTTAGCGAAATTGTATATGTGTTGATGCTGATTGTCATGGCGATTCCCATTGTCGGCTCTTCCGCTACTATGTTGACAGTGCTGCGTGATCTGGGGATCTATGATACGATCTTTTCGATGTTTATTCTCAGCTTCAATTTCACGGGTATGTATTTCTTTGTATTCTATGCCCACGTTTCGGGGCTGTCGAATACCTATATGGAGGCGGCGGAAATCGACGGCGCTTCGCAGCTGACGGTATTTATCAAAATCATCTTCCCCTTGTGCGCGAAGGTGTTCTTCACCGTATTCTTGCTGCAATTTATTCAGACGTGGAACGATTATCAAACGCCGCTGCTGTATTATCCCAACCATCCTACGTTGGCTTGGGCGGTGATAAGGGTGACCAGAAACACCGGCGGCGAATTTAAAGGTCCGTTGTATCAAGGCTTGCAGGCGCAAATCGCAGGCTGTATGGTTTTGGCAATTCCTATCTTCATTCTGTTCGTGGTGTTTAATAAAATGCTGATGGGCAACCTGACGATGGGCGGCTTGAAGGAATGATCTTAGTAAAAATCTCGAGGTAAAAAATGAGAAAGAAAAATAAGTTATTATGCTTGGCACTCTGCGGCGCGCTGGCGCTTGGCGCTGGCTCGTTGGGGGTGGCGGGAATCCGTGGCGCAAACGCTGCGTCGCAGCTGATTATCCCGCAGGAATATAAAATTGAAGAGGAATACGGGTGTGGGGAAATTATCAACGTACCCGCGCCTTCCACGGTTAAAATCAAAACGCTCGCGGGGGAAGGCTATGCCTCTAGCGTAGTGCTGCAATTCCCCGACGGTACGGCAAAAAGCGAGGGCAGCTACACGCTGGACAAAGCAGGCGTTTATACCTTGACCTATTATAGCAATATGGGCACTTCGGCAACGCAAACCTTCGTCGTAAATAAAAGCTATTACGGCGTTGGGAAAGACGCTTCCGCCGTCTATACGGAAAATTTGGTGGGCGTAGAGGGTAAGCAAGGTATCGACGTTTCTTTAAAGGACGGCGGGTGGTTTACCTTTAACCAGCCCATCAATCTGTATGATTATGCGGGGCAGGAGCTGGAGGTATGTAAAATCTTCCCGCTGTTTAAGGCAAACACCGATTTGGACCCCGACGCGTCCACCGTTTCGGTCAAGCTGGTCGATTGCTACGACAGCACGAGGTTTGTGGAATTTTACCTTTGGAGCGACGGCGCTGGTCCGAATGGATATTACGGCGGCGCAGGCGCTAGCACGCAGGTGTTTACGGGGCTGGAGCAAAACAGCAATCGTCCGCACGAAATGACGGAAGCATACGAGGGGCAATTGTATAAGATCCATCGTCCGCAGCGCTATCAATCGAAAACGGCGTGGGGCGCAGGTTTGGGGTCTAAGGATACGCCAGGTCTGCTCAAGAATGACGGCTTTACGCTGATTTGGGATCTTGCGACTCACCAAATGAAGGTGAGAACAGGCAACGGCATTCGTTTGTTGACGGATATTGACTCTACGGAAATTTACGGCGTGAATGCGATTGACTTTGATTCCTTCTTTACGACGGGCGAAGTATATTTAAACGTGCAGGTATATAACTATGCTACCAACGTTTTCCATTTGGGGTTAGAATCGATATTCGGCGGCAGCGGTGCGGCTTTGCAGAACGAAGTCGTCGAGGATAACGATGCCCCCGATATTACCGTGGACGTAGTACCTACCTATCAAAACACCGTGTATTTGCAAAAGGGTAAGGCAATGACGCTGCCTGCCGTCAAGCAGGTGCTGGATTATAACTATTACGGCAAGCTGCGCGTTGACGTTTATCGCAATTATGGGAAACCCGGTCAAATTTTGGTGGGCACGGAAAACGGTACGTTTACCCCCGAAACCGCGGGCAATTACACGGCGGTATACGCGGCAACCGATTCCTATGGAAACGTTGGTAAGTATTGTTTGGATATGGTTGTGCTGGACGAACCGAACATTGTCTATACGCAAACGCCCGTGAATAAGCTGGTGGCGGCAACGGTCAATCTGTTGCCTGAAATCGAGGCGGTGGGCTTAAATCAAGCGGTTCGTACGCAGGTGCAGGTAATTACGCCTCGCGGCGAAACAATTCCCTTGGAACACAACGGTGTAGACGGATACGAATTCCTGCCTGAATACGCAGGTCAGTATACCGTTAAATATCTTTTCCAAGACAACGTATACGTGGAAGAATACGCTTACACGGTGGCTTGCGTTGACGAGCAAGCGGTGACGTTTAAAAATCCGTTTGCATTCCCCGCCTATTTCATGAAAGGGGCGTCGTATTCGGTCAAGCCCGTGGTTGCTTATACGGCAGGCGACAGTGCATTCAAGAAAAATGCTGCAACGGTTAGTGTTTCCGTAGACGGCGGACAGTATACCCCTTTGACGGCGGCTCAGATGGCAGCCTACAAGGTAGAGGCGGAGAATACGTTGCAATTTAAGGCGACGTATGGGGAAAACAGCGTAGAATCCAAGCTGTATTCCATCGTAGACGTCGGCTATGGAAAAAAGACGACGCAGAAAAATTACCTTGCGTATATGCAGGGCAATTATACGTCAGCAGAAATGCAGGCGGCAGATCCTGACAACGGGATCCTCAGTGGCGCGCTGTACGGCTTTGCGGGTGATGCAAATCTTTGCTTTATCAACCCGATTTCCAGCCATAACTTTAAAGTTTCCTTTACCGTAGAGGCAGAGGAAGTGGAAAGCGTTGCCGTTGTTTTACGCAACGTGCGCGATCCTGAACAGAATTATATTACCTATACGTACGTCTACGTGAATGGAGGCGTTGTGGTCAACGCGAAAAAGTACGTGGACGGAAAGGTAGCTGCAGACGTCAACGGATATACCAAATACAGATCGTTGACAGGGACGTATTCGATGGATTATTCCATAGAGGGTATGGCAACGGGAAATATCACGGTGGAAGACGTGGGTATGTTTGACACCGACGACGCAATCTTAGAAATTCACGTGAACGGCGCGGCGAACGGCTGCAAGGTGCTGATATCGGAAGTGATGAATCAAAAATTCACCTCCACCATGCGTGAAGCCAAACCGCAGATCTACTTCGAACGTTTGAACGGCGTGCAGGAGGGAAATTCGGTTTATACGATCCGTCCTTGCTATGCTAGCGCAGCGCTCTGTTCTGTGATGACGAAGGACGTAGTATTGACGGTGACGACGCCCGACGGCGGCATTGCCACCAGCGTGGACGGCGTCCGTTTGGAAAACGTGACGGCAGACCGCATCTATCAGCTGAAGCTGACCTCGATGGGTCAATACCGCGTTGCCTATTTCGTTTCGTGCATCGGTTCTTCTAGAAACAACGCGCAGGAAACGTTGCAAAACGATGATGATTACATCATCAACGTCAGCGAGGGGATCGCGCCTACCATCGAATTTAAGGACGGTTCGAACACGCAGACCACGGTTCAGCTGAAAGTGGGCAGCACCCATAAGATCAAGGAATTTACCGTCACGGACAATCATAGTTCTGGGAATAACATCAAGGTGTATACGATGATCCTTGATAAGTCGTTCCTTTTGGAGGAAAACGGCTATAACGTCAAATCCTACGTATTTAAAAACGCGGGTGAATTTGTCGTTTACGTGCTGGCTTACGACGAGTACGGCAATAGCTCTGCGAACTATTATAACGTAGTGGTTTCGTAAAGGGGAGGAAAGAGATGAAAAAACGGATAATTTCATTATTGCTTAGCGCGCTTTGCGTATGCGCGTGCTTTGGCGGCTGCAACGAACCGCTGGAAGCGGCAAGAGATAAATACAAATTCACCCAAGGCGTACACGATTTGACCGCGCCTGAAACCAACGAATTTATGGTGGAAAACGGCAAGACGGAATACCGCATTTTGTTGCCTGAAACGACCGATAAAAATCTGATCGTGGCAGAATCGGAGCTGAAATATTTCTTCGAGGAAGCGACGGGGGTGAAGCTGGAAACGGTTTCCGAATCCGCAGAGGGTCTGATGCATACCGCGGACGCAAAATACATTTCGCTGGGGGAAACGCAGATGCTTTCTTCCGCCGACGTGGATTTAAAGGAAGAGGTATTAGGCTCGCAAGGGGTACGCATTGTCACCAAAGACAAAGCGATCTATCTGTTCGGTAATTCCAGCTCGGGCACGCTGAACGCGGTATATACTTTTTTAAATATTTTGTTCGAATATGAGCAATACGCTTACGATTGCTATACGCTGCAAGAAACGAGCAACCTCAAGCTTCGCAGCTTTAACGTGGTCGACGTGCCCGATATCGAAATGCGCGCTTGCCCTTCGACCTTGACGAGCAATAATCCGAACAACCTGCAATACAGACTTCGTACCCGTACGTGGGATGATTATTTCATGCCCATCGGCGATACGGAAAACGGTGCTAGCAGACACGTTGTTCACAATACGTCCAACGTTATTCCTCGCGAAGCACCTACTTCTAGGGAGAGTTGGTTTTCGAATAAGAGTGGAACGGGCGGGGACAACACCCAGCTTTGCTACACGACGCGTGGCAATCAAGAGGATTACGAGGCGTTGGTAGAACGCGCTGCATACGTTATTTCGCGTTCGCTGATCGACTATCCGCGCGATAAATATCCTCTTAAAAACATCGTTGCGTTCACGCACGAGGATAACTCTTCCGTAATGTGTGCCTGCGACAGCTGTTCGGCGGCGCAGAAAAAATACGGCGCTGGTTCGGGCGCGGTGCTGGTGATGGCAAACAACATACGTGCAAAACTGCAGGAATGGATGGAGCAGCCTGGCAACGAGGCGTACAGACGGGACGATTTAAAGCTGGTGTTCTTTGCATACGCAGCCTACGTAGACGCGCCCGCGCGCTACGATGAGGCGCAAGGCAAGTACGTCATCACCCATCCCGATCTGCAAATGCGGGAGGACGTGGGCGTATTCTATGCAATTTCCAACGGGTTGAGCTATCAGCAGAACCTCTACGACGATTACAGCAAGGAAGGGGTGGAAAATTCCAGAAAATGGTTCGATATTTCCACTTCCGTATACCTGTGGACATACGACGCAAATTTTGGCAATTTCTTATTCCGTACGGCAGGCACGAATTTCTACGATACGGACGCCTATCAATTCTTTGCACAGGGCAACGCCAAATTCCTGTTTAAACAGAGCGCAATGCCCACCGCAAACGTGACCTCCTTCCAGATGCTGGACATCTATTTGGACGCAAAGATGCAGTGGGATACCACGCAGGATATCAGCGAGCTTACCCAAAGCTGGTTTAAGGCGATGTTTAAAGAGGCGGCGGACGTAATGTACCAGCTGTATATTCAGGAAAATAATTTGGCTTTGATCATCGCGCATGAAACCAGAAAGATTGCCGCGACGGGTATCATCAACTATTCGATCAGCAAGGATTATTGGAAATTCGAGATGCTGCGCGGGTGGTTGGATAAGATTGAACAGGCGCGGGCGCTTGTGTTAAAATATGAAACCAGCGACCCAGAAACGTACACAATGTTGAAGGAGCACATTGATACCGAATGGGTATGCCCGGCTTATTACATGTTGGAATACAATGGCGGTAGCTTGTCTGATAAGGAATACAACGAAATGGTGATGTATTTCAAAACGGATATTGCAGCGTTAAAAGACTTCCAGTTCTCGGAAAAATCCATGACCACAATCGGCGCATGGGCAGCGGGCTTATCGTTGAGATAACCAAAGCAATAGAATCAACAGGGAGAAACGCAAAAAAAATGAAGAAAATTTTATCTGTAATATTGGCGGGTACAATGTGCCTTTCGCTGGCGGCGGTATCGGGCTGTAAGGAAAATCCCGCGCCGGTTGCGGTTGTGGAACGGCTGGAAATGGAGGAAAGTTATCAGCTTTTGACCTTGGGCGATAAGGTGCAGATTCCCGTATCCTATAACGAAATTGAGGGAAATACGCTGGTTTGGACTTCCTCTTCCCCCAGCGTTGTTTCTGTGGATCAAAACGGTTTTGTGGAAGCGTTGAAGGTAGGCGCGGCAACGGTGACGGCAAGCTATGGCAGCAAGCAGGTTTCTTGTCGGGTCGAGGTTGCCCTTGTGGGCAACGTGCCTACGCTCACTTTTGGCGTGGACGAGGGAAAAGAGATTTCTCTAATGAAAGGTTCTACCTTAGCCTTGGGCGCAAGCATACGCTTTAACGGAAATGTGTTCGAGGACGGCGCGCTGGAATATCAGGTCGCGGATGAATCCATCGGTTCGATCGTGGACGGAAAGTTTGTGGCGAAAGATCAGGAAGGTAGCACAACGGTCAGCGTATGGGGCACTTGGCGCGGGCAGGCGGTGCAGCTGAAAACCCTTTCGGTCAAGGTCGTTTCGGAAAAAACCGTGCTGCTTAACAGCGGCAGACTGACCTCGTTGCAGCTGTATATGGCGGCTGAGCACGAAGGCGTCAGCTATCCTACCAGCCAGACGATTTCGTCGGTGTTTGTTTCTGAAAACAACACGGAGATCACCGATTTTAGCTTGTCGATCGTGGACGAAAACATTGCGATTGTTCAGCCTGCAGACGAGGGCTGGATCGTTCTGCCGAAAAGGGCGGGCGAGACCCAGCTGGTCGTATCCTACGGCGCGCAGGAATTCCCCTTTGACGTCGTTGTAGAACGTCCCGTCGCACAGCTTGGATTTGTGGTGGATTATTCGTTGGAGAACGGAAAGTATTGGGAAAACGAAAACGCTGCCTTTAAAGGCTTGAACGAGCTGGTGGCAGGCTTTGATTCGATTGTTTCGTACGAACTCGGCGGGACGGAATACACGGCGCAGGGCGGAACGCTTGCCGTCGCTGCGGGAAAAGAGCAGCAGATTACGCTGTATAGCGACACGGTGGGCTATCGCGGAACGTTCGACGTCTATACCATGATCGTGGATGCGCTTAAAGACTTTGAAAAGATTTATGCGGGCAGTACCAAGGCGGAGATTGGCGGGCAGTATATGCTTGCGAAAGACCTCATCGAGCCGAATACGGTGCTTTCGATGCCTGAGGGGATGGTGGCAAACAACTTCGCGGGCGAATTTGACGGCAAAGGGCACGTGCTTTCCTTTACGCTCGATCATGGCACAACGCAAAGATTTGGGCTGTTTGGCGAATTTTTAAACGGCGCAACCATCAAAAATCTTGCTTTGAGCAACGTAAAAAAGACGGGCACCTACGCTAAGAACCCTGCGGGTGTCCTCTGCTATGAGGCAGCACCGGAGGGCTCGGATAAAATCAGTACGCTACAAAATCTGTTTGTCAACGTTTCGTTTGTATCAACGGGCACAACGTACATGGTTCTTATGCACAACGCGTCGTGGCTGACGGCGATGGACCACGTCATCATTCACGCGCCTGCCGTTCCTAACGGCGATCCTTGCGGCTCATTTGCGCGCGGCGAATGTATCTCGCTCAGCCATTCGTATATCGTTTCTAATGCGGTGCAGTATGCTGACAGCGCAACAGAGCAGAAAAAAATCGAGATCTGGCGCAAAAGACAGCCTCCTTGCTATGAAAGCTATACCGAGCTGAAGAATGCGGGCAACGATTATTCGTCGTTCAGCGCAGAATATTGGGATACGACGACCTACGGCGTGCCCGTGTGGAAGAGCTTGGTGAAAGATTTTAAATTACAATGAGGACGTAAAGATGAAGTTAACAAAATATGTAGGAAATCCGATTTTAAAACCCAATCCCGCCAACCAGTGGGAGGAACGTTGCGTTTTGAACCCCGCGGTAATCTATGACGATAAAAAGGAAGAATTCGTCATGCTTTACCGTGCGGCGGGCAACGACGTACGCCACCAAATCAAGCTTGGCTTGGCAACGAGTAAGGACGGGATTCATTTCGTCCGTCAAAGCGACAAGCCTGCGTTTGAGGGAAGTCATGACGAGCCCGACGGCGGTTGCGTGGAAGACCCCCGCCTTATGAAGATTGGGGATATGTACTATCTTACGTATGCGGCGCGCGCGTATGCCCCTGGGCAGTATTGGCTGGTGGAATACGTAGAGGGGGTATCCAAAGCGCCTACGTATATGGACGAAACGGACGTATGCGGAGAAGAAATCCCTGCGTTTGCAAAGAACAATATCACCGTTACTTATCTTGCAGCAACGAAAGATTTTAAGGTGTATAAGAAGTTTGGGCGCATTACGGAAGCGACTGTCGATGACCGCGACGTATACCTTTTCCCTGAAAAGGTAGGGGGCAGGTATGCGATGATTAGCCGTCCGAAGTTCAAAAACGCAGGTGTGAAGATGCCGTCTATTTGGATTTCGTTTGGTGACGATCTTATCGAATACGATAAACCCGAGCTCTTAATGACGGGCGAACAGTGGTGGGAAACCCAACGCATGGGCGGCGGCACACCGCCAATCAAGACGGAATACGGTTGGTTCATGCTCTACCACGGCGTAGACGAAAAGGGAATTTACCGTGTCGGTGCAGTGCTTATGGACTTGAACGACCCGAGAAAGATTATCGCAAGAACGAAAGAGTATCTTATGGAACCCGAACACGATTACGAAACGTGCGGCATTTACGAGGGCTGCGTATTCCCTACGGGGACGGTGGTCAAGGACGGCACTTTGTACGTTTATTATGGCACGGCAGATACGTATATCGGTTTGGCAACGGCAGATTTTAACGAGCTTTTAAAATACTTGATGACGGAATGTAAGGTATGACGGAATTTGCAAGATGGTTGGAAAATACACGCGATGAGCAGCTTAAAAAAGAGTTGCTTTCTATCGTGGATCAAGAAAAGGAAATAGAGGACCGATTTTATCGGTCCTTGTCCTTTGGCACGGGCGGGCTTCGCGGAATCCTGGGGGCAGGTACGAATCGAATGAATGTTTACACCGTGGGCAAAGCGACGTTTGGCTTGGCGGAATACCTCCTGGAAACGGGCGGCAGCAGCATCGTGATCGCCTATGACAGCCGCAATAAGTCGGCGGAATTTGCGCGGCTTGCTGCGGAAATTATGTCCTATAAAGGGATAAAGGCGTATCTTTTTTCCGAGCTTACGCCTACCCCCGTGCTGTCCTTTGCGGTGCGCCATTTAAAGGCGAGCGCGGGGATCGTGATTACGGCAAGCCACAATCCCAAGGAATATAACGGCTATAAGGTATACAATGCGCTCGGCTGTCAAATCACAGACGAGGCGGCAAAGGCAATTACGGCAAAGATCAACGAATACGATTATTTCAACGATTTTACCCCGAACGAGGATTTTATCGAGGTCTTAGGCGATGGCGAAAAAGCGGCGTTTTTAGGGGCAATTAAGGGCTTTTCCTTGACGAAAATCACAGGCAAAAATGCGCCGTCTATCGTTTATTCCCCTCTGCACGGCACGGGCAGAAAATACGTACAGGCAATCTTCAAAGAAATGGGGATAAAGCAGGTGCATACGGTCAAAGAGCAGGAAATGCCCGACGGCAACTTTACCACTTGTCCTTATCCAAACCCCGAAGAAAAAGCGGCGTTGGCGCTTGCCCTGAGAGATGCGGAAAAATATGAACCCGATTTGGTAATGGCAACTGACCCCGACGCAGACCGTATCGGTATTGCAGTTCCCAACGAAAAGGGAGAATACGTGCTGTTGAACGGAAACGAAACGGGGAGCATTTTACTGTATTATATTTTGCTTCAAAAGCGCGAAACGGGGATA
>JAZURU010000078.1:0-3789 GCA_045606365.1 Candidatus Scatosoma sp.
CAGCTGCAGCTCCCGATCCCCATACGCCGATAAAGAGGGTACGTAGGGGGGATCCTTTGCGGGGAGTAGCCCCTTTTGCGAAAGCAGCGCCCCATCTGGGTTGACAAGCGGAAGCAGCCAAACGCTGCCTACCGCGCCGTAAGCATAATGGGTCATGGCAAGCTTTGCGGTAATCCACTCCCTTGCGTGTATCCCGTAAACGGCAATGCCCACGGGTTCGCCCTTGCCCAGCTTGATTGCATACAAGTTGCGCTTTAATAAGCTACTGCCGACGATCTGTTTTTCCGTATCTAAGCCGCTGAAAAAACTGCTGATTTTTCGATAAATATCCATACGGCATTGTATGCCGCCGACGTTTTACTTGTGATAAGTCGAGCCTGCGTTAATCATAAACGCACGGTAGACCTGCTCGGCTAAGATGACGCGCATCAGCTGGTGCGGAAAGGTCATATCCGAAAAAGAGAACCGCGCGTCCGCCGCAGATTTTACTCGGTCGGAAAGCCCGCACGAGGAGCCGATGACAAAGGTGATCTCTTTGCCTCCGTCCGTCAACTTTTGCAGCTTTGCCGCCAGCCTTTCGCTGGAAAGCTTTTCCCCCTCTACCGCCAAGGCAATCACGTACCCCTTGCAGGCACGCAGTATATCGTCTGCCTCCGCCTCCGGATTTGCCCCCTCTGGCAGCTCTTTAATCTCCACCTTGGCAAATCGGGAAATACGTTTTACGTATTCGGCTACCGCTTCGCGGTAAAAGCTCTCTTTTATCTTGCCAACCACCACAAAATAGATCTTTTGCATATCACACCCCAAATAGGCCCGTAATCCAGCCCACCAAGCAGATTGCCACGCCGAATGCAGCGCACAGCCAAAAGCCCTTTCGATTCGCTTTTTCGCCCGCAGGCTTTTCCGCCTTCACCGTCACGTATAAGAGGTACCCAACAGACAGCAGCAAGCATACGCCCGAGGCGATCATGATCGGCAACATATTCGTTTGCAACGAGAATTTCTCTACGCAAAGGATAAACGCGTTGTTGCAAAAATGCGCCACGACCGTGGGCAAAATACTGCCTGAGCGTATCGCTACCAAAGCAAACGCCACGCCGCAGAAAAATTGATATAAGGTCTGGGCAGGGTTTTGATGAAAGAGGGAAAACAAGCCTCCGCAAAGCAGCGCTGCCGCCCAGACGGGATAGCCTTTCAAGCCCCGCAGTAGGATTCCACGGAAGACGATCTCTTCCAAAATCGCAGGCAAAACGGCAACCACCAGCATCACCCCCGCAAAGCCCCAACCATCCAAGGACGGGATTTGCGGTTCAGATACCTGCAACCCCCAATTTTTTAAAATTATGATAAACCAGCTGTTCACCCCTGCCAAGGAAAGCAAACCAAACTGCAAGACGATC
Organism: Candidatus Scatosoma sp.; assembly: GCA_045606365.1. GTDB lineage: Bacteria > Bacillota > Clostridia > Christensenellales > Borkfalkiaceae > Scatosoma. Next base: position 1,401 of record JAZURU010000078.1, read on the forward strand.
GCCAGCAGAAAATCAAACGGGCGGGGCGAGCCGATCACCAACCGCACAGGCGTTTTCGAAAGCCTAAAAAACAGCGCCGCCACGATGGCAAACGCCGCTTGCGACAGCAAGAAACCAACGTATAAATACCAATCGGCAGTTTCTACCCCCTCGTAAAACAGCCCAAAGCACGCCCCTACCAAGGCGAATACGAACGCCAAAAGATAGGGCAGAACCGCCGCCGCCGAAAAGGCAAGCCCTGCCGATTTTTCTTCGGTCATCTCGCCGATGAGGCTGGAAAGGATATTCGATTGTTGCTCGCTGTTATTTTTCATACGTTTATTATATCAAGTATCCCGCCAAATTGCAAGAAAAAAAGCGGAAAAAGAAATGAATTTCTTTTCATCCGCCTATTTTTAGCCGCTTAATTTTTCACGAAAGCTTTTGATGATCTTGGTTTCTAAGCGGGATACCTGCACTTGGCTGACCCCAATCTTTTCCGCCACCTCGCTTTGAGTCATATCCCGATAATAGCGCAGAATAATGATTTTTCTCTCCCGTTCAGGCAGCTCGTCAATCGCGCCTTTTAATAGTAGACTGTCAATCATTTCCTCCTGGTCGTCCACCGCAGGCAGCACCTCTAAAAGCTCGCGTTCCTTGCCGTCCTTATATTCCGTACCCGCATAGATCGAGATGGGCATTTTCGACGAACCCAGCACAAACACCGCCTCGCTTTCGTCCATACCAAAATGCCTTGCCACCTCGGACACGGGTGGCTGTTTTCCATCCTCCACCGTTCTTTTTTCGATGTAGGCGTTCATCTCTTTCGCCGTCTGCTTTAGCGAGCGCGACACCTTCACCGAACCATCGTCCCGCATAAAGCGCTTGATTTCGCCTGCGATCATCGGCACGGCGTAGGTGGAAAACCGAACGCCAAAGCTTTCATCAAAGCCCGTAATCGCTTTTAAAAAGCCCAGCGACGCCAGCTGAAACAGATCGTCGTACTCCACGCCCTTGTTCAAATACCGTTTTACAATACATTTGATTAAGGACACGTTTTCGCAAAGCAGCGTTTCCTTTGCCCGATCGTCCCCCGTTTTCGCTTGCCGTATCAGCGCAAGCATCTGTTCATATATCAACATACTTCCACACAGATACCGCTTGGTTTTTACATTCCCACCGCTTTTTGCATAAAGACGCGTGTACCTTTCCCCGGTTCGCTTTCCACCTTGAAAAAGGTGCTGAACGTCTGCATGACCGTAAAGCCCATGCCCGAACGTTCGTCGCTTTCCAAAGTGGTGAAAAAAGGCGTGATTGCCTCCTCCACGTCCTCGATGCCGCAGCCATAGTCTGTAATCGCGATATGTAAGACCCCGCCATGGATCGCTTTTTCAATGCGACATTCAATGACGATCTTCCCTTCGCCGCCCTTATAAGCGTGCACGATACAGTTTGTCACCGCCTCGGAAACCGCCGTTTTGATATCCGATAAATCGGAAAAGGATGGGGACAGGGGCAAGGCGAACGCCGCAACCGCACTGCGGGCAAAGCTCTCGTTTTCAGACAGAGCTGCAATTTCCAACTTCATATAATTTTGCATTTGGTTCTTCTCCTCGTTATATTTTTGGAATGAGCGTATAGACGCCACTCATAGAAAGAATCTTGTCGGCGGACGGGTTGGGATTTCTTATGTAAACGGGAATTGAATAGCGTTTACATTTTTTATACCTGCCGATCAAAAAGCCGATGCCCGTCGAATCCATAAAGCCTACATTCGACAGATCGAACGTGAGCATCGACGCGCATGCGTGGTCGTCTATGACTCCGTCAGCAAGCCGCCGCAGGGTGGACGCTGCGTGTTCATCAAGCTCACCCGAGAGGTAGAAGATCAACTCCTTGCCTGCCTCGTGAAACGTTAGCTGCATTGTTATTTCCTCCATTCGTTTGCATTGATTATAAAGGGTGCAAAGGGAAATATTTTGCAAGATCCCGTCGAAAAAGAAAGGGTTGCGGCGAAAAAATTTTTAAGCCGAAACAAAATTTTTTTAAACCTGCAACAAAATACTTGACTTTATTCAAAAAATGGTATATTATAAACGAGCGTTAAGCGCAAGGAATACATGCGGCTTGGGCCTTTAGCTCAGTTGGTTAGAGCTGCCGGCTCATAACCGGCTGGTCCACGGTTCGAGTCCGTGAGGGCCCACCAAGCTTTCCTGCATTAACGTGCGACGAACAAAACAGATATGGCCCAATAGCTCAGTTGGTTAGAGCGCCAGCCTGTCACGCTGGAGGTCGACGGTTCGAGCCCGTTTTGGGTCGCCAAAAAAACAGACAAGTTTCGCACTTGTCTGTTTTTTATTTCGCAATAAAAAGGCGCCGCTTTTTACGCGACGCTTTTTGCTTTTTGCCC
>JAZURU010000079.1:0-2150 GCA_045606365.1 Candidatus Scatosoma sp.
AGGTCGATATAGCTTTCCTTGCCGACGATATACCCACCCGTAGGGGCAAGACCGCCGCCGGGGTTTTTGATCAGCGAGCCAACCGCTACGTCTGCGCCAACGTCGCAGGGCTCTTGCTTTTCCACGAACTCGCCATAGCAATTATCCACAAAAATGCAGCCCTCAAAGCCCTTTTTACGAACAAAATCGCAAATTTCCCCGATTTCCGCCACCGTAAAGGCATCGCGAAGTTCGTACCCACGGGAACGCTGAATGTAAATCATTTTCAAGGACTTGCCGACCTTTTGCATATCCTCGGCAATTTTCGGCTTATCAAATTTGCCGTCCTCGGTGAGGTCGGTGCAAGTAAAGGAAATGCCGTAATCCTTCAACGAGCCGTTCCCCTCGCCGTAAATCACCCCGCGAATGGTATCGTAAGGCATACCCGATACACAAAGGACGCTATCCCCCGTACGCAGCACCCCAAAAAGCGCCACCGCCAAGGCGTGCGTACCCGATAAAATGGCGGGCGACACGATACCGCTTTCCGCACCGAGCGCCTGCGCGTACACCTGCCCGAGCACAAACCGCCCCTCGTCGCCGTAGCCATAGCCCGTCGAACCGTTAAAATGCCGAATGGCAATTGAATGGTCGGAAAACGCCTTCAACACCTTTTCCTGATTAAATTCGCTGATTGCATCGGCAAGCGCAAAATTTTCCCTCAGCGCTTGCTCGCTTTGATAAATAAGTTCCTCTGCCGTCATATCATTTCCTTTATTAGTATGTCTGACATAATTATTATGCGTGACATACTACCAGATCTTTTATAATTCTTTTAAAACGTTTTCCACCGTAGCGTCCTCAGGTGTGAAAACCACGTGATTTTGCGCCCGTTTAAAGAAGGTAATCTGCCGCTTTGCGTAATTGCGGGTGTTTTGTTTGATTGCGTCTATGATTTCGCCCTCGCTTTTGCCAAGTGCCCTGCCTTCCAGCACCTCTTTATAGCCGATACCCTGCATGCTTTGATAGCTTATATCTAAGCCCGCCGCCGTCAAGCGATCCACCTCGGCAAACAGCCCTTGTTCCACCATTTGATCTACCCTGCGGTGAATCCTATCGTACAGCCGTTCGCGAGGATGGGCAATGGATATGCAGACAAAATCAAACCGCGGCGTAGGCGTATCCTTTTGTTCAGACTTTTTCTTGCCCGTCGTAAAGTAAATCTCTAACGCGCGAACCACCCGTTTTACGTCGTTTTCATGCAAAATCTTCCCGCTTTCAGGGTCTTTTTCCATCAAAAGCGCGTGCAGCGCCGCTTTGCCGCGTTCCTGGCAATACGTTTCCAGTTCTGCCCGCACCTTCGGATCCGCCCCTACGTTGCCGAATTGGCTTTTGTATAACAAGGCGTTGATGTAAAATCCCGTGCCCCCGCAAATAATCGGCGTTTTGCCCTCAGCAAGCAGCCCTTCGACAATCGGCAACGCCGCTTTTTCGTAATCGCTGACCGAAAAGGGTTGAAAGGGATCTACCACGTCGATCATATGATGCGCAATGCCTTGCATTTCGTCTGCATTCGGCTTTGCCGTGCCCACGTCCATGCCCTTATAAATCTGCATGGAATCGCACGAAACCGCTTCGCCGCCGACAGCTTTGCAGACCTCGACTGCAAGCGAGGTTTTGCCCGAGGCGGTCGGTCCTACTATTGCAATCAAAGGTATTTTAGACTCTGCCAAAATTCTTTTCCAACTCTCTTTTTGTCATTTCGATCAGAACAGGTCTACCGTGGGGACAGTAACGGATATCGGGCATTGAAAGAAGCTGTTTCGCAAAGCGTTCCATTTCAAGGCGGGAGGTGAAATTGCCTGCCTTGATTGCACTTCTGCACGCAACGGAATGGAATATCCAGTCCAGCTTTTCAAATGCGACATCCTGCTTCTTCTCGGCAAATCTGCCTGCGATCTCGCAGATAACATCTTCAACATCGTCAGCAGAAAGCTCCATGGGACACTCTCTGACGATCACGCATCCGCCGCCGAAATCCTCGACCTCAAAGCCCGACCCGTTGACGAGCTCAAGGTTTTCGAGCATCGCCGAATATTCCTCTTTTGAAAGAGTGACCGTAACGGGCAGAAGAAGAATCTGCGGAGTTCTTTCTCCGCTTTCTTTTTTGA
>JAZURU010000080.1:0-36001 GCA_045606365.1 Candidatus Scatosoma sp.
CAATGCATTCAACGTGGTATCTTCTGCAATAGGATATACCTTATCGACAACGGTCGTTCTACCAAAATGTCCGTGCATAGCGATATACCCTTCCTGATAGTACATAGGCACTGTGACAGTGTCGTGCACAACCTCTTGACCCGTTGCCATATTCAGCGCGTAAACGTGCAGATCAATCTTGGTGGCATCTTTGCTGTTTTCCGTGAAACCAATGATGACCTTGTATTGGTCGATTGCGGATTGCAAAGCCGCCATACCTAACCCCCAAGGATTGCCAGCATTATTGCCGGAATTATAACGGTACTGCACATTTTCGGGGGATCCGTTGTCATCAAATTTATAGGCAATCTTATTTGCGCCGATCACCGCCAAACGGTTTGCATGCGCGCCGTCTATGCCGCCGTACAACGCACCGTTGTTCAAGGTCATACCATTGGCAATAATCCAGCCCTGTACGTTGGGGTCTTGTTCTTGGTTGTAAATGGTTTTGGTGACCTCGTTGTTAAAAAAGGATACGATAGGCATATTGTTGCCCGTAATATCGAACACCAAGAAATCGTTTAAACCGAATTTCTTGTTGAATGCGAAATAGGACATATCTTCTTCGATGCTAACGTCGTTGCTAGGAAGGGTCGCGCCCAAGCCGGTGTGCGAACTTTCGCCCAACGTCAAGCTGCCATCCGTTTCATCAAACCCTACGTTGTACGTAAGATATTCCTCTTGAGGCACTTGCTCTTCGCCTCCAACCTCGCCACCCTCGTTTCCTTCGCCGTCATCTGCGCCAAGCGGACGAATATCATCGATGTAGAACGTACCTGCCGAACTACCCTTGATTCCCAAGAAACGATATTGATTGCCAGTATTGATATCTTCGGGATCTACGGTGATTTGCGTCCACGTGTTTGCACGAAGAACGAAATCAGCATCCCATACAGCGTCATAGCCGTTGGTAATATTGCCTACGCCCGAACGTCCATTGACGGTTACCGTACTGTAAATCCAGAAGGTAAAGCCATCTTTCAGGGTTGCATACAACGTCGAACTCGGGTTCAAGCGCCAGTAAGCACCATTATTCGATTTGGTGACCGCCAACGAAGCATTGCCACTATGGGCAATTTCCGTATCCATATGAGGTTCGCTGAGCGTTGCCCCGCTGTTCATAATAATCATCGACCATGTTTTGCTTGCATGATCCGCGCCTGCATGATAGTAAACTCTGTTTTCGCTTGCAGCCGTGTTATCGCGAAGACCGCCCGTACCCGTCTCAAAATCAAACATCGCCGCGTTGAATTCCTCTTCGGATACCGAACGGAAATGATCGATTACATACGTACCGCCCGTCGTATCGGTGAAATCAACGGGTTTATCGTCCGCTCTATTCACATATACCGTCGTCCATTGACCTGCTTTCAATTCGCCAACCGACCAAGTTGTCGTTTGATTGGTCAAGGTTGCATCCGCCCCCTCAGGAACGTACAGATCGAACGCATAGTAGCCCGTTCCCCTGAGGTCGTTCAACGCCACACCCGACGTGTTAAAGCGTACCGTGTATTTGCCTGCAGGTTTCGTAAAGTAGAACGCACTCTTACCCTGTGAAACGTTGGTGTTCGTAATACCGTAAGCCGTTGCGATATTTGCAGTAGAATTGCAGCCAATACCCATTTGCCACGTATCCGCGCCACGCGTTGTATAGTACAGCAAATTCGTGCCGCTAAGCTCAAATCTACCGCTTTCATAACCGTACAAGTCTTCTTCATATTCCTTCGCGGTTACAGGACGAATATTATCTACGTACAGATTATCGCCAGCCGTAAAGCCGCCCGTGGTGATGAGGTAATGTTCAGTCAAACCCTTTTCCACCCAAGCTTCATAGTCTGCTCTGGTGAAATAGTAACTCTTCCACTCCGTTGCATTGATACCCCAACCTTTCGTATTGTTAATTTCATACGTCACGTTGGTCATTGTACTGCCATTCGTCGTATAACGGCGGAAATTAGAAGTGACCGTCGCATCCGTCTTTGCATCGAATGCAACGTATTGTACGTTTTCATCTGCAAAATAAGAAGCCAAGAAGTCAAGCGTTACTTTGAGTTTAGGAGACGTACCCGTATTGGGGATCACCAAGCAGTTGTCGCCGTCCTTTTCGCGAATTGTCGCCGCACCTGCATTTTCCGTCCACATAAAGGAAGGCACTGCCGCTGTGTTTTCAAACGTGCCGTCAAACACAGATACTCGGCGGGTCAGGGTCTGCCCTAAGAAGCTTGCCGTGATGTCCGTTTCGCCGTTGGCAAGCAACGTCATTTTACCGTTTTCGTCCACCGTTGCCACGTCCTCGTTCGTAGACGCCCAGGCTATGTAGGTGTCAATGCCGACAGGATTTTGTCCGTCCTGCACCGTCGCCTGCATTTGTACGGTTGTTTCACCGTACGACAAGAAGTTTAACGCGGTGACGTCCATCGTGAGCGTTAACCCGCTGCCTGCCGCTGCCGCCACCTGTTGAATACTGTCGTAGGTTTCACCCCCGTAGACGTATTGCACCGTTCTTACGCCATCTTCGTCCACCGTTACGCTTTCCGTCATGCCTAAGCTTTCCAAATGCGCGCCCTCTACGTATTCCTTGAATACCGCGCGTTTGTCCGCGTCCTCGTAGTCTTCATACGCCTTCATGGCAACGTACACGGAATCACGCACGTTGCTTACGCTGTTAAAGTCGGCGTAGGTGTACGTCGTCTTTGCTCCATCGTTGGTTTCAACCGTTTCTGATATGTATGCAATCCCCACGAAATCTCTGTCGTAGTTTTGCAATCGAAGGTTGGAAATAACGCCATTCGCGCGGTAATATTCCCCTTGGGAATAAATCATATTGTCCACCGCGCCATCACTGCTGTAAAAGACGTGGTTGATCTTCGTCGTGATTTTTTCGTAGGACTGTTCCATTACGCCGCGAACGCCGTTTGAATACTTACTGGAATCGTTCAAATAAGATGCGGGCATAATGAACATACCCATCTGCTTGACAACGCCCGCTTCTTCTTTCAGCAAGTCCGCATACACGTCCGCGCCCATTTCCGCAATAAAGCGCAAACCCTTGGGGGATTTCGTACGGATAGACGCCCCCTCTACCATTTCAAAACGGGTGTATTCCACCGTTTCATTTGCCGCTACGTTCAAAACCGCCGCCGCTGCGCCAAACATCATGGTCGACAGCGCCGCAAGCGCCAACAGAGAATATTTTTTCGTCATTTTCTTCATCTTTTTATTCTCCTTTAATCGTCGCCGAATATATCGTCCGTTGTCAAGTCGTTGCTTCCCTGCTCATCTTCGGCGGAAAACGTAACGATGTCACACCCTGACAAAAGGGTCAGAGTGATTTCCAAATCTGCGTATTTTTTCTTCATTTTACTCAATCCTTTTTTAGGGAAATTTTATACTGTAGCCGCCAATGCTGGCGGCTACAGCCGTACTCATTTTATTCTGTCAAGGGCAAGGGTGCGAAATCGTCGAGATAAATCGTACCCGCCGTGCTGCCGTCCAAAATAAGGAATCGGCCGCTTCCGTTGATATCTGTCGCGGTGACGGTAATTTGGGTCCAGGTGTTTGCTGCGACTATGATTCCTTCTTCCCCAAATTTTTCTCCGTTGCCATTTATGAAATTCCCTGTCGTTTCGCCGTTCAATGCAACCGTAGAATAAATCCAGAACGTAAATCCTTCTTTAAGCTCTTCATACATAGCGGAAGACGTATTCGCCAAGGACATAAACGCATAGCCGTTCGTTTTTTCAAACGCAAGCGAATATTTGCCGCTGTGTACATTTTCCATATCCATACGAACATTGCTGATCGTCGAACCATCACCCTTAACGTTCAAGGAAATCTTTTTATTTTGATTGTCTGCACCTGCATAGTAGTAAAATCTATTTTCCGATTCCAGCACGTCCGTACGAAGCGCACCCGCGCCCGCCTCAAAGCCGTACTTCGCCGAGTTGAATTCCTCTTCGGATACCGAACGGAAATGGTCGATTGCGTACGTACCGCCCGTTGTATCATGGATGTTGACAGGTTTGCTGTTCGTGCTGCAGACGTAAATGGTTATCCAAGCGCCTGCCTTCGGCGTTGCTAACGTGTAGCCGGTCTCGGCGCTGGTCAACGTCGTATCTGCCCCCTCGGGTACGTACAGGTCAAACGCATAATAGCCCGTAGATTTCATCTCCGTATGCGCTTTGTCGTTCAAACGTACGGTGTATGCGCCGGTGTTCGCAGGCTTCGTGAAATATAACGAGCTGATACCTTGCGATGCAAAATCGTTCGTCAAACCGTACGCCGTAGGTAAGTTTTCCTCGCTGGTGCAGCCGATACCAAGCTGCCATGTTCCGTCTGCGCCTATATTGTTATACGCCAAAAGGTTGGAGCCACTCAACTTCATATAGCCGCCCTCAAAGCCATATACGTCATCCATATATTCTTTCGCGGATACAGGACGAATGTTATCTACGTACAGATTATCCCCTGACGTAAAACCGCCCGTAGTGATGAAGTAATGTTCCGTAATGTTGTTTTCTACCCAAATCTCATAGTCTGCTTTCGTGAAGTAGAAGCTCTTCCACTTAGCGTTTGTAATGCCATACGGCGTGCTGTTATGTTCGTAAGTCACGTTGTTCAAAGTGCCGTCCGCTTTCTTGGTATAACGACGGAAGTCAGAACTTACGGTCGTATCCGTCTTTGCGTCGAATGCAACGTACTCTACGTTTGCATCTGCAAAGAATTCCGCCAAGAAATCAACGCTAACCTTGAGCTTTGGCGAGGAACCCGTAACGGGAATCACCAAGCACTTGTCGCCGTCTTTTTCGCCAATACTTGCCGTGCCTGCAGCCCCGTCCGTCTTCATAGCCGCAGGAACCGCTGTCAGCGATTCAAAGGTCATCCCCTTGCTATACACCGCTTGCAGCGTGACATCCTCCGCCAACTTCCATTCTGCGCCAGAAACCACCGCATTGCCCTCTTCGTCTACCCAGCCAAGAAAGTCTTGATAACTCTTCGGCGCAGTCGGCACCGCCAACGTGTATTCGTCGTCATACACAACCGTTTGCTCTGTCTCGGTAAGCGTACCGCCGTTCGCTTTATAAGTAATCTTGTAAGAATTCGGATCGTAGCTGAGCGTGACGGTCTGGTTTGCCAACTCGCTGAAGTCGTACGCGCTCCAAGTGCCCGTATAGCCCGTCTTTTCAGGAATTGCCGGCGCTTGCTTATCGGTGTCGGTAATATCGAAGAAAACCTTGCCCACCTCTGCATCCCCGTTCATAAACGTAATGCTGTAAGCAATGGGATCGTACGATACGTTTACCGTCTTATTGCCGCCATCCAGCGTATACGCTTCCCAGGAAGACGTATAATGCTGTTTGGTAGGAACTTCAGGAACGTCAATTGCAGTGTCCTCCACCGTGTACGTTTCCGTCGAAACGGTATCCTCACCGTTTTTAAAGATAACCTGGTATTCAATCGGCGTATACACTGCGTTTACCACTACGTCGCCACTTTCCAGCGTATACACCTCCCAAGAACCCGTATAGTGCGTTTTGGCGGGAACTTGCGGTTCGGTAATCTCCTTATTCTCGTCCGTATAGGTAGCCGTGCCCACCGTTTTCCCGTCTGCCTTAAAGGTGACGGTGTACGTGGTGGGTTGGCAAGCCGTACACACAGCCGCTATCCCTAATGCCGCCAAGATAGATACTAACCATTTGCCATTCTTTCTCATATCATTTCTCCTCATAATATTATTTTTACCACGTTATCCCGCTTAATAGGGAATCACGTAGGTTGCTTCGCCTGCTTTATGTTTTAAGGTGAGTTTGCCGTTCTGCAGCTTGACCAGCGTTCTTTCGCCCTTTACGTATACCGCAGCATGTGTGTACGCAGAATCAAACGTCAGCTCCGTGGTCTGGTACGCCTTACTGCCCTTATGTATCGGGTCAACAATGTTTTGCACCATGTACATATAGTTGCCTTTTACGGAATCGTACAGCTCGGTCACCAAAGCGATCTCCTTATTGATGCTGACGTCTTTAAGCGCCTTAAAGCTGGGGGTTTCTTTGATCCAAGCTGCGTGGCCCGCATCGAATACCGTCGGCGGATTGCTATACACCTTGCTGGTTTGATAATCGAAGTTGAGTACCGTAGGCGCAAACTTTTGCTCCTCCGCCATAATTTGCTTCATCCAATCGTAAATCTTCGTTCTTTCCCCATACCAGGTAATGAAGGAGTTTCCGTCGATGAAATGCTCGGTATTGTTATCAGACTTCGTCCAATAGGTGAAGTAGGAAATCGTCTTTACACCAAAGCCTACCAGCATATTGTTCAGCCAATACAAATCCGCCTCAGACAGCATTCTGGGGTTTTCAACGCCGTCCGTCTGCCCATAGGTCTGCGAAACGAAGTAGAAATCAATCCCGTACTCCTTCGCAAGCCCCGCCACCAGCTGCAAACCGTAAATATAATACTCGTCAACGTATTCCTCGCTTCTCAACGGATATTGGTCGTACTGAACGTAGTCTGCACCCGTCGACTCCAAGAATAGACGAAGATATTTTTCATATCGGATGGCAACCGTATCCTTCCATTCGAGCCCCTCGCCTTCTCCCTCTTCCAGTGGCGGGAATCTATCGTCAATCTTTAGAGGATCCTGTCCTGCGGTGATGGGATTGAGGTTGTATTGCAGGAAAATGTCTGGACAAACTCGTTTGAGGGATTTATACACCTGCCCATACGATTCGTGCATTTTATAGAACGGCTCGTCGCCCAGCATTACGCCGTAGAAAGCAGGATGGTCTTTATAGGGGGCAATATAGCCCGCAATCGTATCGTCCAAGTCCTTTGTCGTAGCAAATTGCTTGCCTTCCCCGACAATGCCATCGTTCGTTCTGGAGAGCCGCTGGATGCGCTGGTCGGTAAGGATCACCTTGGTTAGCCCCGCCTCCAACGCCATATCCAGGGCTTTTTTGGTATCGCTGGTTTCAAAATCCTGCCCCGAATATGCAGCTTGATGCTGGGGCATATAAATCGTCATCCCCGCATCCTTGTATTCTCGCACTCTTTCTACCGTTCGGAAATCCTCGCCCGCCGAATAGCTGACCCCGTCAATCGACCATTCCCCATTGGACGCAGATGAATAGCCGGAGAAAGCAAACTGCAGCGTCGAGCCGGAATAGTCCGGTTCTATTTTTTCGATGCTACACCCAGACAAGGCTACCGAAACAATGGAAACAATCGCCAAAACTATGGATAAAAGTTTCTTTTTCATAATTCCTCCTTTAGCTTACAAAAGCCGATTGTACCAGGTCAACATCTTCAATATCCACTACGTTGGTTTTTACCTCGTAGATTTTATCTAAGCAAATCGCAACGTTATATTTTCCGTACATTACGATATTGCCCGATAAGAATTCCGATGTGAACGCAATATCCGTCAATTCCTTACTGTAGGATACCACCACGCTGTTAGTATCCAGATTGATCAGCATCAACTGTAAAAGGACTTTGCCCGCGGTGTCCCCGACGCTCGCCTGCGCCGCCTTGACACCGATTACGTATCTGTAATGCACCCCGTCCTGCAAGCCCCGTTCAGACATCGGCGAAGGATTACTTGCATCGCCAAATTGTCCGCTGTATCTACCGGTGGATTCAAACGTCCTATATTCCACCTTGTTCGGTCCCAAGAAGGTGACCCGCCCTGCGTCCGTATCGCTGCGGTATTTGCCGTCGTTCTTGATGATACCGTTGTGAATGTATACGCCGGGCAAACCGTCCAACAAAGAGCCTGTTATCTCTTGGCTGAAGAAACACAGCTGCGGCAAATTCTTGCCCGTGAAATCAACCACAACGTAGCTGCCTACGCCGTAATTGCCGTTGTAGGCAACGTACGGTACGTCGTCGTTCTTCAATTCGTACGCTTCGCCTTGATACATACCCTTGTACAGCTGCACCTGCAACTTGTCGTCAACCGTCTTATGTCCATACAAGCTGATGTTATTCGCCTCTAAGAACGCCTTTGCTTGCTCGGATACAGACTGCGTATATTCTTCTACCACCAATTGAATGTTATCTAAATAAATGGACGTGTTAGCCGCAAACTCCTTTTCGCCGTAGAAACTGATCGCCAATGCGTACGCTTGCGATTGATAGGATGTGGAGTTCGCCAAGTACAGCTCGCGCGTTAGCGTAATTTTCGTCCACGTTTTCGCCGCTACCGTACCGGTATAATCCTTCACGATATTATCCTTTCCGGCGCCGCCATACAGCTTGTATTGCACCGCTTTCTCCGTGTATACGTCAAAGGAAATACCCTGTACTTCACGAGAGAGCAGGATGAATTCAAAGAACTCTCTGCCAAGCCCTACGACAATACCTTTGCCCTCAGTGGTGGCTTCCGACGTATAATAGCGAATACTCCGCGAACCCTCTTCGATATACTTCGCAGTTGTGTTCGTCGTCATACCCGTTCCTCTTCTGACGCCAGCGGCAATGATTGCACCCGTGTTTTCAAAATAATCGTCGCCCAAATCCTCGTGCGGGTCAAACATAACCCTCACCGTGGTAGAGCTTGCTCGAACATCCGTTTCCACTGCGTCGTAAATCAAACGGTAGGTACCACTCTTTTCGTATTGGAATACCCCTTCTTCGGAAATGGAAACCTTCTGTCCATCGGGATCAACTACCTCAAAGATATACTGTCCGTCTGCGTCATCAATATAATCGGAAACGCGCGCGATAGAATCCATTGCGTACGCCTCGCGATAGCCCTTTTTAAAGGAAGACGCAGGATCCAGCTCGTAGATGTCTTTCACGTCCGTAATCGGCATATATACCTTATCCCAACGCGTTTCTACGCCGTATCTGCCGTAAAGCACAATATTGCCGTTGAAATAGTTGGTATAATCCACAACGCCGTAGCCGTCTACCTTCACACAATTATAGGTAAAGTCAAATTCTCTTTCCATCGTCGTCAAGTTGATTAAGAGAATGCGCAGCGTCACACTCGTTTTCGAGCCCTTGACAAAGCCTGCGATGTAGCGGTATTGGCAATCCTCCTGCAATGCCTTGTAGCTTATCGGACAAGGCTCTGCCTCCGAACCGGTTGCCGAGCCGGCGTATCTGCCGTTCGAGTCGAATACGCCAAATCCTACCTTATTCGGTCCAAATACCGTCAAGCGACTTGCATCCAGGCTTTTCCAAATACCGCCCGCGGTGGTCGTCAAGCCGTTATGTATATAGATACCGCGCGCGCCATCGGTGATGCTGGGGGTAATTCTGTCGCAGAAGAAAGCTACCTGCGGCAGGTTTTTACCCGTAAAGTCTACCTTTATAAAGGTATCTGTGCCATAATTTCCGTTAAACGCCAAATAGGGAACGTTGTCGTTGGTGTACGAGCCGCTATAATAGCCCGCGTCCAAAGCAACGCTACCATCTGCGTTGATCTGCCTATAATCGGAAGCGGTGATATGGTTTTCACTCATCCACTCCTCTGCACCCTCGCCCAAGGTCTGCTTGAAACGAACGTCTACCCTTTGTTCGGCTGTCAATATCTGCCCGTCCTCCGTCTTAATACCAAAGGTAAAGGTGTGCGGTCCCTCGCAGGTAAACGTGTATTCTTTCTCGTCCGTGAACGTTTGGCTGCCGCCCTCATATTTCACTTGGCTTACGAAAAATTCATAATCGTAATAGGATTCAGCCGAGATGTTCAATTCTCTTTCTAAATAATTGAAACTCAGCGTATCCCCCACGCGTTTGATAAGCATATTTCGGGTGAACACCCATTCCACCTCAGGGACAACGACTGTGAGGGTCGTCGAAATCGTACCCTTGTTTTTCCCCGTCAGCACCGTATACGTCAACGTGAACGTGCCGGGGTATCTCGTCGTCCATTGCCCACGCGCCTGCAGGTCATATTCTTCGCCCGTAGAATCCGAACGCAAAATCAAGGTGTATTCCTCCATTTGTTCGGGGTCTACGTATTCGTCCAGCATAATCGGTTCGCCCAGCTCGATGACGTCCAAGTATCCCTCGTTAAAGGCAGGGCCGCCTTTTTCTTTTTCGCACGCCACCCCCAGCGCCAAGCACAGGAAGGTCATGCAGGTCAATAATGCCAACAGTAGTTTTTTCATACATTTTCTCCTTAAAGCCTATCACTCTTATCCCTTCAAGCCGCCCGTCGTCATGTTCGTAAGAATCAAATTCTGCGAGCATGCGTAAAGGACGATAATCGGAATTGAGGAAACGACGGTAGTCGCAAAAAAGATATTCATAGGGTCTTTTACATACCCGACGTAATCCTTGAATATATACATTCCGTATGCCAAATTCGGGTATATCGGTAGGTAAATCATAGAGATGGAATAGTTGTTCCAAACACCGATTGCCTGCGTGACTGCAACGGCAACGATGCAAGGAATAATTTGCGGCAGAATAACCTTGACCAATACCGTCCAGTTATTTGCGCCGTCAATCTTTGCCGACTCTGAATAAGACGCGCTTATCCCCTTGAAATACCCGTAGAATACGATAAAGGCAAAGTCAAAGCCCGAAGCCCACATCAGCCATATCGTAAAGGGATTGTTGGTCATATTCAAACCCGCCGCCAGCTTATATTTTGCGGGTCCCGCACCGATGATGGGAATGGTATTTGCGAAGATGATAACCGTATACAAGAAATTCTTGCCAGGGAAACGGAACCGCGCTAAGGCATACGCCAGCAGAGCGCTGGAGGCAACGTTTACCGTTACGTTTACTACCAAAATCCACAGCGAATTGAACAGCATATCAAAGTAAAAATACGTATCCTTCCCTTGAATGTCCGTACCAGACACTTTGAAATCACTAAAAACTCTCCAGAAATTTTCGAAACGCCAGCTGGGCGGAAGTCCCAAGCTGTTGTCAGCGAACTCAGGCTCTGATTTCAAAGCGTTGATAACCGCCCAAAAAATCGGGTAGACGTATACCACGGCAAAAATCAAAAACAACACGAAAAAACAGACGTAAATAATTTTCAAGCTGAGGGGAGATTTTCTAAATTTAAGCTCTTTCATATTAAACCTCCACGTTCTCAGACATCTTTTCCAACGCCCATTTACCAAACAGAACTATGGGCAGCGTAATCGCTGTTAAGACAACCCCAAGCGCCGCGGGATACCCATAGGTAGCTTCTCCCTCTTTCAACTTATACGTCAGGTTGAACAGCTGGAAGCCTATCGTAGACGTTCCGTTATTCCCCAAGCCTTCCGTAAATAGATACACGTTATAGTCGCACGTGAAGATACTGCAAAGCGCAAACGTCAACAACGTACAAATCGTGGGCCAAATACAAGGAATGGCGATTTTGAACATCTCCGTAAAGAACCCCGCGCCGTCCAGCTCTGCTGATTCAAACAGCTCAGTAGGGACACGGGTGTACGCGCCGGTCAAGACGGCGTTATTACCGACGAAACCCATTACCGCGCGCACAGACACAATGGTGGTGAATGCAGTAGCCTCATCCCAAAGCAGACCCTCCGAGCCCGCCAAAGAATACGGGTCTAAACCAAAGCATTTTACCAGCATGGTAATCGGGCCTTCCCCACGTACCATCTCCTTGATGAGCAGGGTCCAGATGATCGCCCCCATCAAGCTGGGGATTATGTAGCAAATTCGGAAGAAGTAATGCCCTGCAATCTTTCTGGTCAACACATAGGTGGTGATCAAGGAAATCGGGAAACAGATCCCCTCGCCTACCAGCCACAAAATCCAAGAACGAACCAGCGAATCCTTTAAGTTGATCCCGAAGTCATCTTGATACAGGAACGCATTTTTTACCTCTTCGAAATTCTCCCAACTGAACCCCCCCAGCTCGTTTTGAAAGGCAAGTCCTATCGACGAGGCGTTGACAAACACCCAAAATACCAGGAATTGCGCGACGGGAAAAAGGATGAGTAAATACGCAAACAAAAAGTCCTGTCGTTCAAATTTGGAATAATTCTTTCTTATTCTTTGTAAAAGTTTCATAAGCGTTTATTTCAACCTTACCCATTATTTATACTGTTCCCAACTATTCTTCACAAAGGTATGCTCGGCGATCTGCAAATTCTTTGCAGCCGTGTAATAAACGTCTACGGTATTACCGTTTCTGCCACCTGCGCGGCTGTAAATCGACGCGCTGCTCTTCGAAGCAATATAGCTGGGAAGGTGGGTCTTGCCCTCTGAGATAAAGATGTTATTCGTCTTCAACATCTCCTTTCTGTATCCCGTAGAGGCTGCAGAAATCAGCGAGAAATATTTATTCGCCACAACCTTCGACGCATTCTCAACAAACTTGTAGCCGGACGTCGTGTTAATCTGTGCGTAGTATGGGGTAGAGCCGTTGCCTAAAACGCTGAACGTTTTACCAAAATCGTCACTTGCCATCATACGCAGGAAAAGGGCTGCAATCGATTTTTTAGGGGAATCTGCCGTAATATAACCGATGTGCTCTACACCACGGGAGTAGGAAACCCCTCTCGCTCTGGCAACCTCACGCGCGTCTGCCTCCGCAAGCGTGATGTCCTTATTTTCCTTTACCTCTGCGATGATTTCCGCAATATCCAGGTTCTCGTCCACCAAACCAATGATGTAGGAGAGCAATTCTTCACATTCCGTTTCGCTCAGCTTATAGGCGGTGTTTTCGCCGAACAGCTTGACGCCCAAAGCGGAAATTACGGGGAAATTGACAAAGTCAATGTCCGGCAACTCTTCTTCATAGGTCAGCTTTACTTCGTTCAGCATCCAGTCGCCGTTGAACATAAACACGGCGCCGGTATTAGGTCTCATGATCTTCGACTGTGCTTGGCTGACGGTTTGGCTGAGTCCACCAGGAGCGATAACAATATCAAAAGCCCTATACGCAACCTTCAACATTTCGTATATGGTTTCATCGTTGAATACGTCGTAGCCGTTCTCCGTCATATTCACAAGGACACCGTTTTCACCCTTCGTTTGCATAGACCAGAATTGTTCGTAAAAATCTTTGTCGTACTGCGCCATCAACGTATTCAGGAAACATACGGTGTAGCCGTTCGTACCCGAAACGTACGTCAACGGGTAAATACCGCTTTCTACCGAACCTTTAACGTTGTTATGACCACAATAGATTTTGTCAAAGCAATCAAACATCTCGTTGGTCGTCTTGGGAATTTCCAAGTTGTATTTTTCCAGCTTTTTGGTGTTGACGACAAGTCCCCCCGACGACTGTACCCAGTTGAAACCGTACATAATCCCCTCGGAATCAACGACAAAGGGCAGAACGTCGCTGGAAAGCTTATCCGAAATCAAAACGCTCTCCTCCTCGCCCGTATAGGAAATAGCAGGCTGATTATACACCAGCTCGCGAATGTCCGCCGCCAAGACTTTGTCGTAGTCGCTATGCGCGCCCACCTTCTCTGCCTTAACGGACGCGGTGATGTACAGGTCCGTCTGCGATTTCTCATGTCCGTTATACAGGTCGCGAATAACGGTATCGCCGGCAATCTGTCTGGACGGGGTCATAATTTTCACCTTATACCCCTCCTCCGCGTATGCAGCCTCAAATTGTTTTTCCAGTTCATACAACCACTCCGTACCAAAGCCCGCCTCCACGCACTTGATAACGATCGTGTTTTCGTCCGCAACAAACGTATTGCAAGCCGTAAGTCCGCAGGTTGCAAGTGCTGTAGTTGCCAACAATACTGCTAATCCTCTTCCCTTTTTCATAATAATATCTCCTTCTTATTTTTTTCCTATCCTTATCGTAAGCGTTCCTTTTAAAAACGTCCTACGTTATCAAGAGCCGCAATGCTCTTTAATAAACCGTATCACGCCCGCCGACCAGCCGTGGCAAAGGCTGTGGCGGTAGCCCACATAGCAATGTGCGCCGTAGTCGCCGTGCAGCTCCTTTTTCCGTGGATCCCTTTCGTCGATTCTACCCGATTCTTTCAACCAATCGGTATCGAATTCCTCCCAAAAGGTAGTAGCGCCCCGATCCAACATTCCTCCGTAGTATTCCTTCATTAGACGAATCGCCAGCCCCTCGTCGCGCGAGGCAATCGTCTTTAAGATATAGTAGCTCATAAAGGTCGATAAGCCATGCGTACCGCCTTCGAGTAGCTTTGCATACTCTGCGTCGGTAATTTCTCCTACGGCGAAATATTTTAGCGCAATCACTTGCTTTTTTTCCTGCACGTTCAGCGGTTGCAGCAACAGCCTTTTCTTGATTTCCAAGGGTTGTGCCGTGCTGAGCTCAAACGCAGAAAACAAGGAAATTGCCTTGTTCATCGCCAGCAGCAATATTGCCCGTACGCCCGTCAACTCATCCACCGAATCCTTCGTCGGCCAGTCAACCAAATAACGAATTTGACGATTGAGCGTCCCCTTTTCATCCACCATCTCACCAAGGCGATTTACCACGCCGACAAGATAGCTCAAATGCTTTTTGACGTATTGCGTACAACCAAATTCCGCATAATAATCCGCAAGCGTGATCAGCCACCAAGCCGAGTAGGTATAAATCCCGTTCATAAACTTGGGCAAGGGGGCTAATTTTTTGCAAAGGTCCAGCGAACGTTCTATCAAGGGCATCCTGCCGTAGACGGCGCTAAGCGCCATAACTTCGGGGGATAAATCCCCTGCCCAAACCAATCTATCACGCTTAATACCGTCCCAAACGTATCCTTCCGACGCGCATAAATCCACCGTTCTTTTTGCCGTCCAAAAAATCTCCGCAATGCGTTCATCACATCCTTGGTAGGTATAAATCGGTTTTTGGGATAACATACGGTTTACGCAATAGACGTTGCGTAGGTACATATATTTTTCTTCCAATACGTCTATACGGACAAACCGAAATCCCGTTTGTCCTATCGTTACGTCCCCCGACGCGGGAATCAGAGTTTCAAAATCACGCGGACTATGTCTATTGGTTGCATTCTTTTCGCCGATGGAAGCGTTTACTTCCCCCAAGCTTTCCCCAAAACGAATCCGTACCTTACATACGCCTTCGTAAATCCAACCCGTCAATACACGTACGCCACCGTGCATTTCCTTGCCGAAATCCAGAACAATATACGAACCTTTGCCTTCCAACTTCGCATTCTGGTTCCATTCGGCTTCGACCATATTATGCACGCCGTATAAGCCCTTTTTTTGAAAGAGGGATTTTGCATTGCTCACCCCACTCTCTTCGACAATTTTTGCGGGCAATAAATACTCTGTCATTTTCCCTTTCTCCGTTTTTCTTGTTCGGCGCTATTTTGCGGACTTAATTTCCACAAAGATGGCATCGCCCACTTTTAAATCAAAAGAATATACTCCATTTTCATCCGCTGATACTTCTACGGTTTCCCCGCGGAAATAGAACGCCTTTTCTCCCGAAGGCAATTCTGCACACAGCTTCATGGGCGGAATCCCATCGAACAGCTCGTCGCGGACGTTCCCGATATTTTCGAACATATACAGCGCCCCAAAAGCGTTTGTCTGTTTCGTGACTAGAGCCACGCCTTTATCCACTGAAACCGCAAAAGAACAAGGTTCGTTTTCATAGGCGAATTTCGTCCAATCGTAATCTTCATGCGTCTTGCCCGTTTCCGTCACAATATGCGAACTGCAGTACGCATATTGCTTCATAATTGGTAAAAACTGTTTCATTTCTGCAATGATACGCTTCGTATACCCATAGAGAGCAGTTTGCGAACCGTCAAGATTGATGAACGCCGCCCCGTCCAGTTCAACCATCGCCCCATTTTTATTGTCGAAATCGGGTTTTGCCATATAGGTATAGAAAGAATAATCTCTAACCCCAAAACCCATGGCAAAGTTTGTTTGCCAGTACATATCGCTTTCCGTCATTCTGCGATTATGCTCTGTTCCGTTCCAAATATTTGCGAACGATTGCAGCACCGCACGGAATTCCAACCCTTTCTCTTGACAAATTCTTGCCACCAACTGATAGTTGGGCAACGTATTCCCGCTGATGATATATTCTCTGCGGAAAGGATACTCGTCGAAATGAATATTATCCGCGCCAGTAATTGTTTGGAAATCTTCAACGTATTTTTTATAAATCTCCGTACGACTTATAGTTTCCGTCGCCATCTTATCCGCAGCAACGTCCTGCGCGCACGTTTTCTGCGGTTGTAACAAGCTTTCACGCGCCGTCATCGGCAATAGGTTAGCTTGAACGTATACATTTGGCAACAAGCGTTTGATGGAACGCATAATCTGTCCGTATGCAGGGAATTGATCGTATATCGGTTCATCGAACAGCTGAATACCGTAAAACCCTTTTTGGTTGCAATAGGGCGCAATACATTCCGCCACCGCCTTATCCAATTCCGTTTCATTTACAAACAGCTTTCCTTCGCCCACCAAATCCCGTTCATCGCGAATCCAATGGTCAAAACGACCGTCCGTTACCAAAATTTTGTCGCAACCCGCTTTCAGCGCTTCAATAAATACCCGTTGACAATTCGAACCTTCCCAACCTTCGCCTTTGTAAGAATTCTCCCCGCGCGCCTGCACCATATTAAAACCGCAATCTAAATACTCTCTGTACCGTTTTTCCGTTCGGAAATCTTCGCCGCAAAAATACTTATATCCGTTTATCTTATAATATCCCGACGAAGGACATTGATAGCAATAAAAAAGTGTTTCATCTTTCATATTGTTCTCCTATTTTCCTTACTTTTGGCTTGCAAGATAAGCATCGTAATAAGGCAAATAAGCTTTTGTATTTTCTAACATTCTGTTAAACAACTCGCGTGCTTTTTCTTCCGTCAAACATACGTTGGGATTATTCATAAACAGAACGAATGCCTTTTCGTAATCTCCTTCCAACGCTGCATCCACCACTTCTTCCTGTTCTTCGATAATACGCATAATCAACGCATTCAATGCATTAGGTACTGCCCCCGCGAGCACTGGTCTTACGCTATCCCCAGAGAAGAACGCATTCGTTTCGACAACCGCACCCAACGGATTATTAGATATCTGACCGACGTTGGGAAGATTTACATTGGTAACGAAATCACCAAGTCCCAAAATCGCTTTGATCTGACGTACCGTCTCTTCCCCCGTATTGCGCAGCTCAAACGGCTCCCCATTGTAATATCTCTTTGCTTTTTCTTTTCTATTCTGATACTCGATTTTTCTCCAATCCACACTCGTCAACGAAAAACCGTATTTTGCATAAACCATTTCCTTGTTTGCCAAAAACCAATTACCGGGACAAAATTCTGCAAGATGCCTATCCCCAGCTGCGGCAATCACGCCGTAACGCTTAAATAAGGTAAACTTAACAAGCTCCGTCGTCACGTATGCACCGTTTGCCCAATGTTTCGCTTCAACGCTTTGTTCCAAGCCGTCAGGGTGCTTATTGACGTACTCTCTATATATCGGTAATAAATCCATACCTTTATATTTTGCTTCCGTCAAAAAAGTAAAATGGTTGACCCCAACTACATTGATACGAATATCATCTCTCGTTGCCTGTATGCCGTATTCTTCTTCTAAAATCTTTATCAAAAGCTTTTGTGTGCCGAATACTTCATGGCAGCAACCAAACGCTTTAATCTCTGGAAATACCTTATATAAGGTTTTTACACACGCCGTCATAGGATTTGTAAAATTGATAACCCATGCCTTGGGACAATACTGTTTAATTGCTAAAGCAAAATCTCTAAACATAGGCAAGCAACGTAGCGCTCTCACGATACCCCCTGGACCAGTCGTGTCGCCGACAGGTTGATAAATACCGTACTCTTCTGGCACATGCACATCGCTTTCCATTTCGTCAAACGTACCAGGTAAAATAGAAATAACCACGAAATCGGCCCCCGTCAACGCATCACCGATATTTTCGCAAGCTTTATAACGCCATTTCCCCTTCACGTCATCGCGAAGAGATAATTCGTTGCCTATTTTTTCGTTAATCTTCGCCCCTTCAAAATCAATGTCGTACAAACGAACATCACCGCCAATTTCTTCGTCTAACGCCAAATCATTCATTAAATTGTGCGCCCACGCGCGCGACCCCCCGCCAATATAAGCGATATGTATGTTCTTAAAATCTTTAACTGCGCTTTCCATAGAATTCTCCTAATTGTTAATTGAATAGTAAAATCCAAGATTTTCTTAATTCCTAATCCATGCGATTTCTTCTTAATAGATGATATTGCTGTGTTTATGCATAAACACAGCAGGCATGCCTGCTATTTTTTCTAAAGCTTTCGATAATTTTGCAGTATACTATCTCACTATCATTTTTTTCATTATAGCACACCCATTTTATCAAGTAAATAATAAAAAATACTATTTATATAGCGTTTTTAATTAAAATATCTTGACTTTTTGTCAAAAATAGAATATACTGGAAATATGAGAAGCATTCAGGTTGAATATTTATCTAAAAATGGAATACGGTTTCATCATTCGATATCGCAATATCCTAACGATACCGTCAATTTTCAGTGCGCAGAATCCCATTATATGTTCGAATTATTTTTACTATTGTCGGGATCCGTAACCTATAATATTGAAGGCAAGTTCTACGAGGTGCATCCTATGGAAATGATTATTATTCCACCCAATGAACTACATTCAATTAAAATTGACGCCTCAAAACCATACGAGCGCATGGTTTTACATTTTGCGCCAGATTTACTGCCTTCTTTCAACGATTTGGATATTCTTGCTCCGTTTAACACAGCTAAAAATACCTTTGCGCATATTATTCCGCGTAATTTTTTAGAACACTCAAATTTGTTAAATTTAATGTATAAATGTAAAGAGCATTGCAAAGAAAAAAGCAAATATATCGACCTTCGTTTGGCGCGCACCATTTTGCAAATTGTGGAATCCTTAAACGAAATTATCAGTCAATTGGTTTCATCGGACAATCAGCCAGTCGAACCTATAAACCTCAAAACTATTTCCGCATCGTGTATTCAGTATGTTAACGCAAATCTTACAGGTGATACAGATTTATCCACAATCGCAAATGCACTAAACGTCAGTGCTTCCCATTTACAATTTGCTTTCAAGAAAGAAATCGGTATAACCTTACATAAATATATCACGAATCAAAAAATGCAGCTAGCGCGCAATCTATTGATGCGTGGACAATCGGCGCAATCCGTCGCCCGAGAGTTAGGCTACGAATATTATTCTACTTTTTATAATAACTATAAAAAACTTTTCGGCATCATCCCCACCTCGCTGACCGAAATCCAACGTAAGTACTGGGAAAATATAGACGTTTAAAAAGTTTTCTTCATCTTTTTTAAACGCGAATATAGACGAGCAGTATTCACCACATATCCATCTCATTAAATTCCCAGAAAAAGAAAAGACTGTATTTCCTATATTATAAGAGCACAAGACGACACCTTGACCGCGCGCCGCAGGCGCGGTCGCAAAAGTCAAGGTGTCGTCGCTTTTTTTCAACCGATTTACCGGCTTAAAGACCGAAAAAACGGTGGTTTTCGCGCTAATCCGCTTTTCTGCAATCATGATGCAAAAGCTTGAATTTAGCTTGGCTAAAATACCCCAGCAAAAAAGGGATAGGCAAAACGCCTATCCCTTTTTTGCTACATGCAACGTCACGTCACAGTTCATTCACTCTTTAAATAACCACGCCCAAAACCGTATTCATAAACAAATACAACAACGGAAGGGTCGCAACCGAACA
Organism: Candidatus Scatosoma sp.; assembly: GCA_045606365.1. Classification (GTDB taxonomy): domain Bacteria; phylum Bacillota; class Clostridia; order Christensenellales; family Borkfalkiaceae; genus Scatosoma. Next base: position 19,715 of record JAZURU010000080.1, read on the forward strand.
TATCGTTGATAAGACAACGCCCACCGAAGCAAAATCGCTATCCTTTTTGAATTGCACCGCCATCATCGCTCCGCTGGTTGCGCTTGGCATCGACAACAAGAAGAATATGGTATATTTTATCGTAGAAGAAATCGGCAAATACGCGACGAGAAACATTACGATAAAGGACATTACGATCAGCTTTACCCCCGTCGCAATATACGCCCACTTGTCTGTCAACAGCTGTTTCACGTCTATATTCGCCAACCGTATACCAATCACGAACATTGAAAGCGGCGTCACCATATTCGACAAGAAATGAAGGCTGGACATTAGCTTGCTTAAAATCGTATATACAATCGTTCCTTCCGTCGCAAGCTCTAAAAACGGCTTTTGCATGCTGAAAAATAAAATTAAGCTAAAGATCACAGCGATAATTACGGGGTTCAGCAATACCTTCTTTAAAGATATTTCCCTCTTATCTTCCGTCAAAATATATACGCCGAACGTCCAATTTAAAACGTTAAACACCGCCAAAATTACAGCGCAATAAATGACTATTTCTGCCTGCAAAGCCGCATCTGTAAACAGGGATTGCAAAAAGGGCAAGCCCATAAAACCACAGTTGGAAAATACGCTTAAATATTTCACCAACTTTACCTTTTCATCCTTTTGCCATTTGATAAATGCCAATTTAACAACGGCAAACATAATCAAATGCGCCGCCAGCGCAATCCCTGCCACCAACAGCATATTCACAGCAATGTCAGGGTTGAAAGAACAGCCTTGAAAGCTGGTAATAATTAAAATAGGCTGACAGCCGTATAACACGATAACGGAAAGCGTTTCGCTTGCCGTCTTCGGAAACATTTTCGTCTTTGCAAAGATAAATCCCGGTACAGCCAAGACCAGCAGAAACAATACCGTTATAAAAACGTCAAAAAAACTAATCATTCTATCCAACAAACCCCCAGCAGATATAACGATGCATGAGGGATACGATTATTTCATCAACTTAAAGAATGCGTCGTATGCGCCCTCGATAGCGATGCCATTATCATCTAAAATATGGGCAAGTGTAAGAATGTCCATCACCGCAGTTTGGTCTTTTTTGATCTTTTTCCAGCCGAGATAATCGTCCAACGTAATGATGTCCGTACCAAATTTTTCGTTTACAAAATCGGAATAGTTGCTGTTGACGCAAATCGCTACGCCACCCGAAAATTTAAACAGCTGCGGCTTGAAAAAGATAATGCTGTCAATGCTGTCAGGCGGGAAATTATACATTTCGCCATCGTTCGCCTTCATGCTGAGATACCCACCGTTAAAGATTGCCCAGCCCAGCTTGTTTTGCACGATCTTATCGGGCGTAAAGCTGTACTTTGTTCTGTCCCATACAAAAACGTCTTTGCTCATATCATTTCTCCTTGTTTTTCAGCGATTGGCAATCGCGCTTATTCCATAATATGATGATAGCACAATCCGAAAAAGTTGTCAAGGCTTTGACGAAAATTGTCGAAATAAAAATGGTTGAGCGCGCGACAATTTATTCTACAAAGAAATACAGGAGCAATACGGCAAAAGGTATGCGTAAAAATTAGATTTCATACTTGGCGCAAAGGATCAGCAGTTTCCCCAGCGCATCGGCAATTTCCGACTTCTCATAAACGGAAAAATATTCTTTCGTCGAATACCTGCCCACCTCTTTTTGCAATTTATGCAACAACAGACTATCCGCCCCCGACAGACGTTTTTCCGACAGAGCGTATAACAATTTCCGCGCGTGTAAAAACTTTGCGTCCGACGGCGTACGCGTTTCTTCCGAAACGGCAAGCGCCGTTTGCAGACGGCTACGAAGATATTCGTTTCGGCTATCAGGCAAGACGTACTGCGCCTCCTGCTCTACCCGCCGATAGCGTTCCTCACACGCCCTCTTTTTTCGCAAGCAAACCACCGAAGTGACAATAGACGCCACGCATGCCGACAGCAAAACACAAAACAAAAACATAAAAGCACCTCACGGCATAATCATTGCCCAATCGAGGTGCTTTTATTCGTTCGCGCTTACAATTCCATCTCAAAGCCGCGATAGATGTTCACGATGGTACAGCGCACGCTGCCCACAGGCAAGTTCAGCGCCTTTGCCACCGCCATTTTATACAGCCTAAGCTGCATTGCATACGTTTCACGCAGCGCATCCTCTCCCTTTTGCGAGTACTTATAATCCAAAATCTCGGCAAATCCGTCGCCGACCGCCAAGAGGTCGATTGCCCCTTGCAACAGCATTTCCTCGTCGCAGGCAGGACAATCCGCCCCGCCTCTTTCGCCCAGCACCGACAGAACCTCACGCGCCGGCAAAGCCGCCATGAACCGCTGCTCTTTATACAGCCGCACATCACGCAGACGGTAAAACACAGGGTTGCCCAAAATTTCCGTCAGCTTGTCCGCGTCCAAAACCGACAAATATTCCTCGGTAAGCGCCGCCACAGCCCGCATTTCTGCAAGTGCCTCTTCCACGCATGTTTTTAACGCCAAGGGGTCCCCCTGCAAACCGTCCAAACGGAAAAAATCGAAATGCTCTAAAAAGGCATGATACGCGCTGCCCACCAAGGTGTCCGTGCCGCGTGCCGCGCGCTCTGCCGCCTGCGTTGTTTCGTCGTCAAAGTTTTCGAAAAACGCCGCCGCTTTCGAGGTGTTCTGCGCGTCCGCAAGCTTCATCAACGCCGTGGGCGACGTCTTTGCGGGCATATTCTCGCAGCCTGGGTGCGCGTACGACCAAGCCTGCGCGCGCTGAATTTCTTTCACCAGCGTTTCGTCCGCCTCAATCGCCAACGCCTGCCGTTCTACGGGCGGTATTTCCACACCTGCCCCCTCCGTTTTGTATTTTTCCCACAGCGAAAAATCGGTGATGTCCTCGTAAGATTTTCCGTAGCAAACGTCTGCCCCCTCCGATTCCTCGTCAAAGAGCATATGCAGCGCATATTGCGCTCTGGTCAAGGCTACGTAATAAACGTTCAGCTCGTCGCGCACGTTTTCCAATCCCTCGTTGCGCTTATGCAAAAGGCGCAGCACGGTGGAGGCATAGGTCATTTTTTCGGTATCGTACGCCTTGGGGGCTAAGCCGTAGCCGTCGACGTACCAAACCTCGTCCCGTTCCCCCTCGCGGAAAGCACGGCTGAGGTTAGAGGCGATAACCACGGGAAATTCGAGCCCCTTAGAGGCGTGCATCGTCATCACACGGACGGCATTTTCGCCTCCGTTTTCGCAATACTTAATCGTATCATCCAGCATTTTCAGCCGAGCTAAAAAGGCATGCGTATCCAACGGCTCGGGATTGCGTGTTTCCTCGATAAAGCGGTGTATCCGCTTTAAGCAGTTTTCCCCATTCACGCCCGCAAGCAAGCCGATTTCCATCTGCTTTTCTGCGATTACGCGGGTCAAGACCTCGCCCGCGTCCGCCACCTGTGCAAATCGCCTAAGCTTTTTAAAATAACTGAAAAACGCCTGCAATTTCTGCGCCGTTTCGTCCGTATGCGCTTGAACATAGCGTTGGCAAGCCGTACGGAAATTCGCCCTTTTTTCCTGTCCGAACTCTTTACCGCCGTCCTCCGACCCCGCTTTTTGGCAATCCTCGGCAGCCCTTTCAGAAAGACGAACGGCAACCAAATCGTCCTCCGTCAACCCCCCAATCGGGGAAAGCAGCACGCTGGCAAGGGGAATGTCCTGCTGCTGATTGTCTATGAGGCGCAAAAGGTCGATCAGCAGCTTGATTTCAGGGAAATCGCAGATGTTAACGGGGGATTCCGAGGAAACGGGCACGCCCTCCGCCGCCAAAGCGGCAATCACCTCGGCAATACTCCCCTTTTTCCACCGATCCAAAACGGCGATATCCGAATACTGCACCCGCTTGTACGTACCCGTTTCGACGTCGTAATATTCGGACATACGCTCCCGTTCGATAATCTCGCGAATTTTTTTCGCCATCTTGGACAGCTTGGCTTTTCGAAAGGAAGTGTTTTCCCGCACAGAGTACACGCCCCAAACGTGTTCTTCCTCTTCCTCGTCGTCCTTGCCGACGAAATGCACCTGCACCCGACCTTTTCCCGGTTCGTACAGCTCGCCGAACAGCATTACGCCGTCCTCTTTATAATCCACCTCGCTGTTTTCCTTGGTCATGATACGGGTAAACTGCTCGTTCACCGCGTCCAAAACGGGGGAAACGCTGCGGAAATTTTTGCTCAGTTTCAAGGCGTTTGCGGTGGGATCAGCGGCAAATTCCGCCCATTTTTCGGCAAAGAATTTGCTCTTGCTGCCTCTAAATCCGTAGATGGATTGCTTGATGTCCCCTACCAAAAAGAGGTTCTTGCCTGAAACGCCGTTGACAATGCGTTCCTGCACAGGGTTGACGTCTTGATATTCGTCCACAAATACGTATTCGTATTTTTCCTGCATTTCTAAGGAGATCTCTTCCCGCCCCAAAAGCGCCAGCGCAAAGTGCTCTAAGTCATTATAATCCAGCACTCCACGCAGCTTTTTCAAACGCATATATTCGTCGTCAAACCGCAGAACAAACTTTGCCAGCGGGCGTGCCAAGCCTGCCGCCAACGAGAAGTTTTTTCGCTCCTCTTCACGGGTGGATACCACCTTTCGTTCCGTGTCGTTCATTCGCTTTTTGATCTTGTCTTGCAGCCTTTCCATCTGCCGATAGGCGGCAAGCACCTTAGGCGGGTCCTTCATCGGATCCACCTTGGGCTTTGACGGCATTTTTCCCCACGGCAGCTGCGCCAACGCAAATAAATCCCCCGCGTCAATCCAACCGTTCAAAACGTCCATCAGCGCTTCGCAATGTTTGCAAAGGTCTGCCCTGCCAAAGTCCTTGAATACGCGATAGAGCACGGACAGCTGCTCGCGGTAAAACCTACACTTTTTCACATACCAATCAAACGCCTCTTGGCAGACGGCGTCAAACACCTGATCGGTATCCTGTCCCGAACCTTCCAGCTCCTGTCGATAGCCGACGTGCGTGCGCACCTTGGAATGGGTCTGCACGATTACCGATCGCAGCGTATCGTCCTTTTTCTTTCTAAAAAACACGGAAAGCAGCTTTTTAAAATCCTCGTCGCCGTCGGCGTATGCCTGCTCGAACACGTTCTCTACCGCGCGGCTTTTCAGCGCCAGCCCATCCGCGTCGTCGTCCGCAATGATTCCAAAACGGTTGCCCACGTCCGTGGCATAAAAATGGGTGCGGATCAGCTTGGCGCAAAAGGAGTGAATGGTAGAAATATCCGCCAGCGGCACTTGGCGGTACTGCGCTTTCAAACGTTCCCGTTCCCCCTGCGAGGTGCTGGGATGGTTAATCGCCTTTACCAACGCCTTTCTCAGCTTATCCTTCATGGAGGCAGCCGCTTTTTTCGTATACGTGACGGCGAGGATTTTGGTGACGTCCACCCCTTCATCGCAAATCAAACGAATCATCTTTTCAATCATCACCGTCGTCTTGCCGCTGCCAGCGGAGGCGGAAACGATCGTCCTGCCCTTCGCGTCGATCGCATTTTGCTGTTCATCGGTGAACTTACTCATTTTCCTCGTCCTCCTCTTTGCGTTTTCTTACCACCTCCACAATCTGCTTGGAAGAGGTTCTGGGCACGCTACGCACCTCCAAACGCTCTTGGTGGAAACCGCACATACCCCCGAATTTACACCAAGTACAAGCGTGGTGCTTGCTGGTTTTGACGGGCGAAGGAGCAACGTAGCCCTCTCTAAGCTCTTTCGTTGCCCCGCGGGAAAGATATACGGCGTAATCTAAAAAGTCGGTAAACATCTCCCCTGGCATCACGTTGCCGCCGCGGTTCTTTTCCAGCGCAGCGTCGAAATGTTCGCTTTTTTGTTCCCCGGAAATGGTGGTATCGCCGCAACGCAGCGCCCCCATGTCCCCGTTTAAAAATCCCTGCATGCGGAACTTCCCCTCTGCTGTTTCCGAAAAGGAAACGGACGCAGGAAAGTACAGCACGCCCGCAGGAATTTTATCCCCGCGCACCGCGGACATATACAGCTCCATCTGCAATTTCAAGCCGACGTAGTAGCTCTTCGGATCAGCGGTAATCCCGCCCGTCTTATAATCGACCACCCGCACGTATTCGTCGTTTTCATCCACGCGGTCAACCTTGCCGTGTACGTCGGCGGTGCGAATTTTGCGCTCTTTAGAAATGGTGTCAAATGCAGAATCGCACACTTGACGATATACCGCCCTTGCAATCTGCACCCCCTCTTCCAGCAGCTTTTCCGTAGAGTAAACCCCCGCCAAGGTATCCTCCCTTGGCAGCAGCTTTTCATCGTTCAACAGCTCCCTGCCCCTATCCAATGCAAGTTTTGCAAAGCTCTCCTCATCCTTTGCGGTACGAATTTGATCGGTGATTTCCTCCAACAGCTTGTGGATAAAATTCCCCGTATCGGTGCTGAGCACCGTTTGCTCCTGCCGTTCCTCCAAATACAGCCCGCGGGAGGCAAAGCATTTATATGGACAATCGAAATAGGTTTCCAAAAGGGACGGGGACAGCGCGCCGTGGGATAAAAACAGCGTCTCTCCCTCCTTGATATATTTGTGTAAAATCCGTTCCCCATTCACCCCTTCGGGCAGGGCGTTCTGCCTTTCCAACGCCGTGTAGAGGGAGGAAAATTCCCTGCGGGAATCCGTTCTTTTTTCTTCATAATCGTTCTTTTGCAGCAGTAGCTGCCTAATGGCAGGCGCTATCGCCCCGCAGCGATAAGCAAAATCGGCGTCAGGGATCTTTTTTTCCTCTTTCAGCTCTTCGCCTGCCGTTGTGATAAACGAGGATTTTACGTAGCGGAACACGTCGGACAGCGCAGGATCTTCGCCGTTTGAGCCAAGCGCGTACGTCAAATACAGCCCGTCGGTAAACGTGCAAAGATTTAAGCCCAAGCTTTCGCGGTTCCTCAGGTTAACCTCCTCCACCATCGGCTCTAAATACGCCTGAATTTCTTGCAACCTAAGCTTATCCTGATCCGTGATGAGGTTGGCGTCGTCCGAGGCGCGGGGCACGGCGTCCGTCATCCCCAGCGCAAACAGCGTACGCACCCGTTCGATACGGCTGTCCGTAAGATCGCCCACGAACACGGCGTCCAGCCGCAAGGGATTCGGCGCAATCTCCGTCGCCTCCAAGCCGTCGGCAAGGATCGTGGCAAAATCCTCTAAATCCATCGCCTTTTCCCCCGCCAGCAGCTTTGCCTCCGCCAAAACGCCGTCTATCTTCTTTTCGATCTGCGAAAGATAGCTTCTAAGCCCCTCGTCCTCCGCCTCTAAAACAAGTTCATTCAATACCTGCCCTACGGAAAACGCCTCCATCAGGCTTTCCACCGCTTGGCAGTATTCCTTACCCAAACGCTTGTCCTTAAACAGCCCCAGCGCCCGTTCCAGCTTTTGCTTGCAATCGTTTAAATAATCGGAGCCCCCAAATTCCTCTGCCGCCGCAGGCTTGATCGGTTTCAGCGCGCCGCCGCGGAAATTGCCGTGCTTTAACAGATAATTGCGATAATCGTCGCCGTCGCCGAAAAACACGTTCTTCGCCACCCCGTCGATACACGCGGGGGAAAAGCGTTCGGTCACCGCCTCGATCACGGCAAGGATAAACTTTGAAAGCGGGTGACGCTTTAACGAAATTCTCTCGTCCATCGAATAGGGAATCCCATATTCGGAAAATGCCTTTCGTATCGCCAACGAATATTCGCCTACGTCTGGAACCAGCACCGCGAAATCCCGATAATGCTGGTCCGGGTTTTCCAGCATACGTTTGCGGATATACACCGCCGCATATTCCGCTTCGCCCGCCCGATCGGGCGCGGCAAAAATACGGATCGCGTCCGTTTCCAAACGCGCCGCCCTTGCCTTTTCGGAAAGCGACTCCGCCGCAAATAAGCATTGTCTAAGCCGTTCTGCCTCCCCATCTAAAGGAGTGCCGAAATTGTACGCCTTGTATACGCAACGCTTTTGCTCGGCGTATTGCTGCGCCAGCTGAGCAAACGCGCCGTAGGCTTGGTTTGTATACAGCTCCTCTTCGCCCGCAAGGAAGATGCCCACCACGTTTTTTGCGTTTTCAATCGCCGCCGCCAGCGTGCGTTTTGCCTGCTTAGTAAAGGACGAATAGCACAGAAAAAATACGTTGGTTTCAGACATGCCCTCGGTATTTTTGATACAATCGGGCAACAAGGTCAAATATTTCCCCTCGTCCAAAAAGCCCTCTCTCTTTAAAAACTCGTCATAGCTTTCGTACAAAAGCGCAAGGTCGCTCATCTTATTTTTCAAGGCGTCGTCTGGCAAGCGAGCCACCCCCTCTTGCAGCTGCTTAGGGGAAAGCTCGGAGGCGGCAAACTGCGCCAGCTGCTCATAGATACACTTTGCGCCTGCAATCACGCTGCCGCTGGAGGTAAAGCACTTCATCTGCCCCGCCGCTTGCTTTTCCAGCATGATATCCCCCACCGCCATCACAGAGCCTTCACGGGAAAGCACCTTTTGATCGGTCTTTAAAAAGCGGGAAAAGGTGGTGACGTTGGTCAACAGCGTACCGCCGATTTTCCGCATCAAGGCGCGCTCTGCCACCAAGGTTAAACGATCCTCGCAAAAAACGACGTTTTTCTGCCCGAGCTGTTCGTACGCGGCAATCTGCCCTGCCATCGCCTCTAAGCATTCGGATAACGTATAAGCGTTTATCAGCTTTACCATAGGTGTTTGCTCCTTGTCTGCATTTGTTTGGCAAATGGGAGAAAATCCCCCCGCCGAACGTTTCTATTATACCACATTCCGTGAATATTTTTCACAAATTTTCAGCGAATTTTCACAAATATTTTTCTAAAAACGTATTTTTGCTTTTACAATTTAAAAAGAATGTGCTATAATGAAATATAAGCGGGACGTTCCCGAAATATTAAAAACACAAGGATCTATATGAAAAAGAAATTCTTTGCGGCGCTGGCGCTGGCGCTTTGCGCATCGACAATCACGGCGTGTGCCGCCCCGAATCAGACCGTCACCTTTGCCCCCAATTGGGAATCGAATATCATCTCGGAGGCAAATACCGCTACCACGGAAGAATTGTCTTACGAAGTGAAATTCGAAGGGCAGTCTTTCCTGAACAAGGAATATTACACCGTGGAATATTGCGGAAAGGACAACTCGAAGCCCGGCACGTACACCACAAAGCTGGAATATTTGGCAGACAACACCTACCGTTATTCCACGTCGCTGACCATCGACGTCACGTTTACTTTGGCAAGCGGTGCATCCGCAACGAAAACGGATAGGATTACCACACAAACGACGTTCAAAAAAGCGGATTCTTCCCTGCAGCCGATCAGTTCGCTGAAAAGCGTTCACGCACACTCCCCCAACGATTACGCCGCCCTCGTTTTGGAAAACGTCTATAACGACGAGGGCGTGCTGACGGAAAAAGGCGCGTTCACCGAATATCAATACGAATTCAAAATCGAATATAAGGACGATCTTTCCGGAGGCGTTTTGACCAAGACCGACCTTTCCACGCATAAAACGCTGTTGTTGCCCAAGGACGAGCCGACAAAGACGGTTCCCTTCTCCATCACCGATAAAAAGTACACCTATCTGGACAACGAACAGTATCTGTTTGCGTTGCGCGGTATTTCCAGCGAACAGCTTGCCTCCGCAAAGACCGTAAGCATGTTCAATGCCTCGCTTGAAGCGATGGAAACGGTGGCAACCACCCCCTCTTCCGCCGCAAAAACCAGCTTTGATCTTATCTTGAACGGCGGCGAGAAAAAGGGTTATGAAATCGAGTACATTCCCCTCACCATCAAAACGAACAATAAGGACGCCGACCTTGCACAGACCCTCTGGTACGCAAAAACGACGAATAGCAACGACAATCTTTACAGAAACGTTCTGTTAAAAATGACTGTACCCATGTCGTACGGCTTGGGTTCGCTGATCTACACCTTGCATTCGGCAAATTTCGCGAAGGAGTAAAACTAGAAAATAAAAAGAGCCTTTGGGCAACCCTCTTTTCGGGCAATCCCAAGGCTCTTTTTTTATTCCGCTTTTTCTTATTTTTCGTAAACGCTGCGTTTCAGCACGCCGACGTAAGGCAGATTGCGATATTCCTCTGCGTAATCCAAGCCATAGCCGATAACAAACTCGTCCTCGATAACAAAGCCCGTGTATTCGGGTTCGATAGGCGCTTCGCGGCGTTGAGGTTTATCCAGCAGCGTGACGATGTTCAGGCTGGCAGGCTGACGGGCGATCAGCATCTTTTTTAAATGATACAGCGTATTGCCCGAATCAATAATATCCTCTACCAGCAACACGTCGCGATCCTTGATGTCAATGGTCAAATCCTTTTTGATTGTCAGCTCCCGCGAAGAAACGGTGGAATTTCCGTACGAAGAAACCGCCATAAAGTCCATTTCCATCACCGTTTTCATGCTGCGTACCAGATCGGCAAAAAAGACCACGCTCCCTTTCAAAATACAGACAACCAACGGTCTACGTCCCTCGTAAAGGCGGTCCAGCTGCGCGGCGAGCTCCTTCACGCGCGCGGCAATCTGTTCTTCCGTGATCATAATTTTTTCTACGCTTTCGTACATATCCTGCATATCCATTCTCCGTTATTTTCTTCCATCTATCTTTAGATAGATGATTTTTTTTGTTCGCTCGGTAACCTTGACGCTTTCCGCAATCTCTACGCCGAAAATCGCCAAGATTTCACCACCATAAGCGAGCAACGGCAAGCCGTCCCGCGCCTCTTTGGGGATTTTGCGGTCGATGAAATACTTTTTCAGGCTCTTTTCGCCTCCGCCAAACTTGCGGAAAATATCCCCCTCCCGTCTTGAGCGGATCACTACGCCATAAGGGATTTTTTCGCCGTCCAGCCGCAAGACGTTTTCGCCGTGTATAGGTTGATTTTTCACCGTCAACGCATACCTGCCCCATGCAAATTCACCGCAAGAAAAAGGAAGGTCAGGAATATTTGCACGGGTACCTCTATCCAAGTCCCCCCGCAAAAAGCGGATTTTTTCATACGAACGCACGGCGATGATCCCCCGTGGCAGCACAGCCCTCATCCCCGTCTGCAAAACGCAAAGCTCGCACAGCGCCTGTAGATGTTTTTGGGTATAATTTTTTGTCAGCCCCAGCTTTTTCAAAACGGTCAGGCAAGCCCTACGAAAGATCGGCGGCGCATCAATTGATACGCTCCAACCCGTATCCGCAGCGGAAAGAGGGGATTCCCACTCGATCAACCTTTCGCAAAGGGTGTACAGATATTCGTCGTCCTCCTTAGCGCGAACGGCAAAGTCCACCAGGTTCCCTCTTGCGCCTGGCACCGCCTCCTCCAGGGCAGGCAAAACGTCCAACCGAATACGGTTGCGCGCCGCATCCCGCTGAAAATTTGTTTGATCTTGGCGGTAGGGCAGCCCCTTTTGCTCTACGTAAGCAAGAATTTCCGCCTTCGTTTCGTCCAGCAGCGGACGAAGATATTTTCCTCGTTGCAAGGACATGCCCAGCACCCCCCCCAGCGAAGTGCCTCTGCTCAAACGAAACAACACTGTTTCCGCCCTATCGTCTTTGTGGTGCGCTAAGGCAACGAAATCGGCTGCGCCCTCGTCCAAAAGCTGTGAAAAGCAGCGATAGCGAAACTCTCTTGCCGCCGTTTCCAAGCTCACGCCCAAGCTCTTTGCCAGCGCAGGGCAATCCTCGGAAAACAGAGTGAACTTCAGGCGGTATTTCCCTGCCAAATCACGCACAAATGCAGCGTCTAAAAGACTATCTTCGCCGCGAATCCCATGCTCGCAATGCACGATGGACAGCGACAGTCCCCGTTCCTCTGCCACCAAAACCAGCTTATCCAGCAGCGCAACGGAATCCGCCCCGCCCGAAACGGCAACGGCAATTTTTACGTTTTTCGGCAGCTCCTTTGTCAGCATGCTTTTCACTCCCTATGCTCGGCGGACAAGCCGCCCCTGCCTTTACGGCAGATCAATTTCGTACAAATCCTTGGGCGGCAGGGACTTCGACGACCCGTCCACCAGCTTTTTCACCGCCGCCGCAGCCTTTTCAATGGATACGTTCGTACCCGCGCCCGCGATACAACCGCCGGGGCAGCCCATACCCTCGATCAAGCAGCCGTTTTTCTTGCCAGCCTTGGCAAGCAGCAGCACTTTTTTACATTCTGCCAGCCCCTCTGCGTGCTCGATTTTCACCTCTACGCCGGGGTAGTATTCCTGCACACATTTCTCGATTGCCGCCGCAACGCCGCCCGCCACCGCGTAGCCGCGCCCTGCGCCCGTCGCCTCGTGGATGTTGCGTTCGCTTTGGTATTTGGAAAAGTCCACTTCCCTCGCCGCAAAGATCGCAGCCAGCTCCTCAAAGGTGATGACAAAGTCCACGTCGCTGCGGACCGTCTTTCTGGACGCCTCCAGCTTTTTCGCCGCACAAGGACCGATGAACACCACACGCGCGTGCGGCGTTTTCTGCTTGATCCGCCTTGCCGTCGCCACCATGGGGGTCAGCGCCTGCGACACCTGCCCGATCATCTGCGGGAACTGCTTTTTCGCCAGCATCGCCCAAGCGGGACAACAGGATGTCAAAAGGAAGGGCAGCTTACCCGTGACAACCTCTTCCACGTACGCATGCGCCTCGGTTGCCGCGCCAAGGTCTGCGCCGCTGGCAACCTCGTGCACCTCTTTAAAGCCGATATCCAGAAGCGCGCCTTTGATGATCGCGGGGGTGATCCCCTCGCCAAACTGCCCCGCAACGGACGGAGCAAGCTCTGCCACCACGTGGTCCCCCTTGCGGATGGCACGAATCAGCTGGAAAATTTGCGATTTATCCGCAATCGCCGCAAACGGACACGCCACCATACACTGCCCGCAGCCAACGCACTTGTCGTTGTCGATTTTCGCTCTGCCCAGCTCGTCGGTAGAAATTGCCTTGATCCCGCAAGCAGCCGAACACGGCCGCACCTTATTTGCGATGGCGTCGTACGGGCAAGCTTGCTTACACTTGCCGCAATGGATACACTTTTCTTGGTCAATCACCGTTTGCCCGTCGACCACCGAAATCGCGTCCTTGGGGCAAGCCGCAACGCACGCTTTTGCCACGCAGCCGCGGCATTGGTTAGATACCTCGTATACGTTGTCCGGGCACTTATCGCACGCGGAGGGCAGCACCTGCATCAGAGGGGGCTCGTAATATTTATCCGAGATATTCGACAGCTCCAACCCCGCGGTGATATGCACGGGCTTGTCCGACGGAGTCAGCGACATGCCCATCGCCATACGCACCCGATCCCCCGCGATTGCACGTTCGCGGTACACGCTGTCGCTAAAGCGAGGCACGTCCGTCGGCGTAATCTTAAAGGGAATGGCCTCAATGCCGTCGTTCACCTTTTCAGGCTCCGCCTCAAAGGCGACCTTTGCCACCTCTTTAAAAATTTCATGTCTTAACTTTCTAACCGAGGTATCCAAACCTCTCATCTTCGGTTCCATCTTGCTTATTCCTCGTTTCTTCTAAACAATTTTCCTGCCAAAATTGACAGCGACGCCGCCAAATCTTCTGTTTTCAACACCACGCCCTTGGGGGGCACTAACGCCGCAGGAGCAAAGTTCCACACTGCCTTGATGCCTGCCGCCGCCATTTGATCCAGCACCTCCTGCGCCGCCGTTTTCGGCACGGCGATAATCCCGATGCGGATCTTTTTCTTTTCGACAAACGCCGCAAATTCTTCCATCGGCAAAATGGGCTTTCCCGCAACGCTGCCACCGATCAGCCTTTCGTCCTTATCGAAGGCGGCAACGATGTTCATACCGTTGTTTTTAAACCCCTCGTAGCCCAGGAACGCCTTTCCCAGCCCACCCGTACCGACGATGACGACGTCGGAAAGGTTATCATACCCTAAAAATTTTTCAATATCGGCAATCAGGGTTGTGACCCCAAAGCCCTTTCTTGGCACGCCCGCATTCGAGGAAACGACGGCAAGGTCCTTTCTAACCAGCACGGAGGATACGGAAATGCTCTGCGCGATCACCGAGGAGGAAATAAATCGTTCCCCCCGCGCGCTGGCCTCCTGCAAAAATCGAAGATACAGCGGCAGCCTACCGATGGTGGCTTTCGAAACTTCCTTTTTCTCTTGCACGGCGTTCCTCCTTTGTCGATATTTTTTTATCGAAATTATTATACCATAAACGGATAGAAAATAGCAAGAAAAAAAGAACGGATTTTTAAAATCCGTTTCTTTTTACAGTTCTTTTAGGAAAGAGAGCAGCTTTTCGCGCTCGGCAAGTCCTTCCTCGTGCGCCCTTGGCTTTTTTCCTTGCGGCAAGCGCAGCGTATAAACGATACGCCCCCGATCCAGCACCGCAATCGTATCCGCCAAGCGCAAAGCCTCGTCCAAGTCGTGGGTCACCAGCACCGCCGTTCCCACCTTTTCCGCGATTAGCTTAGCGGTCAGCTCCATCATCTTCTCTTTGGTGGCGGTATCCAGCGCTGCAAACGGCTCATCTAGCAGCACGGTATCCGCCTCCACGCAAAACGCTCTTAACAAGGCAATCCTGCGCCCTTCGCCACCCGACAGCTTTCCCGCCTTACGCTGCGCCAAATGCGCCATGTCTGCCGTTTGTAAAAGCTGGTCAATCACCTCGCACCTGCCCCCGACAAATTCCAAATTTTGCCGAACGGTCATATACGGAATTAGCCGATTTTCTTGAAAGACGTAGCCCACCTTCTTCGGCAGATTTTCCAGCTCGCCCGCGCATTCGCAAAGCCCCGCCAGGATATTCAAAAGGGTCGTTTTCCCCGCGCCGCTTTTGCCTAAAACGCAGGTGATCTCCCCCCTTTTCATCTCCAAGGAAAGTCCGTCCAACGCGGTATGCTCGCCATATTCTTTTTTTACTTCGATCAGCCGCATCTGCTTTCCTCCCAACGCTTTACCAGCCAAACGCCCAGCACCTCGATCGCCGCGCCTAAAAGGCAGACGATTGCCGTCAGCGCCATCATCGTTGCCACTTCGTATGCAAGGCTGGCATCCTGCATCCATCCGCCCAAGCTGCGATAGGTAAACGTCAGCACCTCCGCAGACACGGTCAGCTTGAGGCCAAAGGAAAACGCCGCCACCCCCTCGCACAACAGCTTGGGCAGCGCCGTAGGCAGAAACAGCCCTTTTATCTGCTCTTTTTGGGGTACACGGTAGACCCTGCTCATCTCAATCAGCTTTTCATCCACGCCGCAAAGAGAGGAATACGCCGCCGTATACAGCAGCGGGAACAGCGTCAACGCGCCGATAACGACGGGCGCAAAATCATGGGATACCCACATCAGCAAAATCAGCAGCACCGCCATGGTAGGCAAGGCGCGCAAAATCGCCACAATCCCCCGCAGACATTTCTCAAACGTGGGGGACAGGTACGCGATTACGGCAAGACCAATCCCCAAAACGCAGGCAATTAGAAACGCCAACGCCGCGCGCCCAAGCGTAGCAAAAAACGCCGCGTAAAACCCCGCGTTTCCCAGCAGCTTTCCCATCGCCAACGCCGTTTCCCAAGGCGAGGGCAGCACGTATTCGTTCCCTACGAAAAAGTAGGCAATCCCCCATACAAGGATTAAAAACGCGATTCCTGCAAGGGAGAGAACGATTGTATTTTTCAACAGCTTTTTCATCATGTATTTAGCAGGTAAAATTTTTCTTCAGGGATCGCCGCTTTGCTTGGGTCAATCGCAATCAATCTTTGTAAAAAGTCCTCGATCGCCGCCACTGCGCCACGATCCATTCGCTGCAAGCGTATGCCGCTATGCAAAATCGCGCCGTCCGTCAGGGTATCCTTGGTAAAGGTGGGCGTCAAGCCCGCCGCAAGATGCGCCTGCACCGCACCCGCAATGGTTGCTTTCTCTGCGCTTTGCAGCCAAGCGGTATTCGCCTCGATGCGTGCAAGCAAGGCTTGCAGCCATTCTCCGCGCTGTGAAACCACCTCGTTTTTAACCACCAAAACCGCCTGCGGATATCCGTTTCCGTCGCCGTAAAGCTGTTGCAGATCACCGACAAACCGCCATTCGCCCACCCCTGCGCGTCTGTCCGCCGCGGGCGAGGGAACAAGGTATACGTCCGCCCCATCTAACACCTTGGGGTCTGCCGCCTTTACGTTGACGGCGGTTTCGCTTACCGTCGCACCCCCCGAAAGATCGTTGCAGGGGATGCCCAACGCTGCAAGGCACGCCTTGAAGGTCAGCCCCGGCACGTTGTTCAGCTGCACCACACCAACCGTTTTTCCCGT
>JAZURU010000081.1:0-4272 GCA_045606365.1 Candidatus Scatosoma sp.
TCAAACGAGAGCCTTACGGCTACACGCAGGATACAAGGCACGCGGCTTTCCCGACGGGACATTTACAGACGTAAATGAGTGAGGGAAAACGCAAGTTCGACAAAGTATTACACCACAAACCCCTATAAAGGCGAAATTGCCGTAGGAAAATACAAGCAAGACGCGAAGAATGCGGCTTTCCCGACGGGACATTTACAGATGTAAATGAGCGAGGGAAAACGTAAGTTCGACAAAGTATTGCGCCGTATTTTGTAGGCAATTAGCCCATCATGATTTCGGATATTACTTCCAACACCTTATCATGGCAGCCGCCGCAACCCGTAGAACATTGCGTAATCGACTGCACAACGTCAAAAAGCTGCAGCACGTCCTCAAACTTCGTATGCCCTTCCAAGGCAGCTGCAATGCTGTTATAGCTAACCTGCATACAATTGCAAACCATATAATTTTCTTTCATTTTTTTATCTCCTTTGGCGATGCCAATTATTTTTGATCAGATGTTTCCGTCGTTTGTGCAGCAAACCCCTCCACCTTATCTACGGGCAAGGAAAGCTGCACGGGGCGGGCGTGTTTGCCCTTTTGTTTTCTTCGATACATGGTGCTTGTACCCATAATTTCGCTGACCTCCATGATGGACACAAAGGCTTTTGGATCCAACTCCCCTACCAGCGTTTTCAGCTTTGCGATTTCAAAGCGGTTGACCACGACGTACAGCATCTTCTTATCTGCGCCCGAATAATACCCTGTCGAATCCCACAGCGTGATTCCTCTGCCCAGCTCTCTAGAAAGCGCCTCGGACAGCTTTCTGGGGTTTTCGGTAATAATCATTGCCGCCTTTCCCTTTTCCAAGCCCTCGACGATGAAGTCGATGGTCTTTAAGCCAACGTAATACGCAATCACCGAATACAGCGCAATGGTCCATTCGTTGTCGCCCGAAAGCACGGAGGCGATCACCGCCGCCACGATATACAGCACCGCGTTGTAGATCATCACAAACGTACCCACGGAAATGCCCAGCTTTTTATGGAAGATCAGCGCCATAACCTCCACGCCGTCCAGCGCGCCGCCGAACTTGATCACAAGCCCGCTGCCAACGCCCGACAAAAGCCCGCCGAAGATGGAGGCAAGCACCACTTCGTTGCCAACGATTGGCGAACCGTCTGCAAAGCCGTTTGGAAATATCCACAGGTTGATGATTAGCGAACCTAGCGAATAAATACCGATGGCATAAAGGGAGTAAATCAAAAACTCCCACCCGATCTTTTTTCTGCCGATAAAATAAAACGGAACGTTTAACACCAGCAAGAACACCGCTTGGGGCAAAAAGGCGATATAGCGATTTAATAGTACGCTAGTACCCGAAAAGCCCCCGTCATAAATATATAAAGGGGTCAAGAACAAGCAAACGCCAATGGCGTTGATGATCCCCGCGAGCGTCAAGCCTATAAAATTGAATAGCTTTAATTTCAGTTTCATCTAAACATCCTATACGTCTATTCACGCTTATAACAACTCTGCAATCAGCGTATCCCTATCCCCTGCAAACAGATAGACGGGCGGAATATCCAACGCCGTTTTACAGCCGTATGCACCCTCTTGATTGAGGCGATAAGCCGCCCTTGCGTACGCCACCAAAACCGAGGCGGTAAATTCTGCGTTAGACCCCAGTTGCAACGCGTATTCCACCACGTGGCGGTTTTCGCCGTTTGCGCCCGTTTTTCCCGAACGGATCACGCATCCGCCGTGCGGCAAACCCGCATGATCTCGGTTCAGTTCTTCCTGCGAAATAAAATGCACGGTGGTATCATAGTCGGCAAAATAGTTGGGCATTTCGACGATAGTACGTTCGATTTTCGCCTTATCAGCCCCCTCTTTTGCCACGACGTAGCACTCTCTTTTATGCTTTTGCCGAGTGGTCAAAACGGGATCCTCCCCTGCGCGCACCGCCGCCAGCGCCTCCGAAATGGGGATGGTATATTGCTTGGCGTCCTGCACCCCCTCGATGCGCCGAATGGCGTCCGAATGACCTTGGCTGACCCCCTTTCCCCAAAAGGTATAGGTATTCCCGCAAGGCAGCGCCGCCCCTGCATACGCCCGCATCAACGAAAACATACCAGGGTCCCAGCCCACGGACACGATCGCCGTCGTTTTTGCCAGCTCTGCAGCCGCCTGCACCGCGCTGACGTGGGCGGGAATGTTTGCATGCGTATCAAAGCTGTCCACCACGTTAAATGCCTTTGCAAGCTCTGGCGTTTGCCTGGGCAAATCGGTGGAGCTACCTCCGCACAAAATCATCACGTCAATTTTGTCTTTCATTTCAAAAACGTCGTTCGCCGCGTACACGGGTACCCCCGTTTGCGTTTTTACCGACGCAGGATCACGGCGAGTAAACACCCCCACCGCCTCCATATCTGCGTTTTGCTTGCAGGCGAGCTCTACCCCCCTGCCAAGATTTCCATAGCCGTAAATTCCGATACGAATTGCCATCTTCTCACCTTTACCGTTCTTTTTCTTTGGCTATATTATAGCACATGAAAACGCATTTATCAAGCGTTGATACGAAAAAAATCCCCTTTATTTGTTTATAGTAGGTATAAGAGTGCATTAAGATGCACGTAGCCCTTTGCAAATTTCGACAAAGTAAAAAGCCCGCGAATTCCTCGCAGGCTTTTATCTTGGTTTTGCTTAGTACATTTCGATGTATGCGTCACGTTCCGCGCCAACGGAAACGTACTTGATTTTGCAGCCGCACGCCTCTTCCAAATAGCGCACGTAATCCAGCGCTTCTTTGGGCAGATCCTCAGGCTTTCTGCAATGGGAAATATCGCAATTCCAGCCCTTCACCGTCTTAAACACAGGCTTACAATCGTCCAAGACGTCGATAAACGGGAATTCGTGAATCACTTTACCGTTCAGCTCGTACGCCACGCAGACCTCAATTTCCTCATAGCCGGACAGAACGTCCATCTTGGTCAAAGCGATTTCCGTAGCGCCTTGACAGCGAATGCCGTAGCGAGAAGCAACGATGTCGAAAGGCCCGACACGACGAGGTCTGCCCGTCGCCGCGCCGTACTCGCCGCCGAGATCGCGCAGGTACTTCGCCTTTTCGCCAAAATATTCTGCCGTGAACGGACCTTCGCCCACGCAGGTGGAATACGCCTTCATGATCCCAATCGAGCCGGTCAGCTGCAGCTGCGGTACACCCGCGCCAATGGGCGCGTAAGCCGCGATCGTCGAGGACGAGGACGTGTAGGGATGGATACCGAAATCAATGTCGCGCATCGCACCCAGCTGTGCCTCGAACATGATGTTCTTGCCTTGCGCGTTTGCCTCGGTCAGATACAGACCGACGTCGCAAACGTAAGGGGCAAGCTCCTTGCCAAATTCCTCGAAATAGGCGATGATGTCCTCTGTTAAAACAGGCTCGGCATGATAGCCGCCCACCACGGTGAGGTTTTTCCATTCCACGATGTCCGCAACACGCGCGTACAGCTTTTCGGTGTTCAACAGCTCACCCATGCGGAAAGCCTTTTTATAATATTTGTCCGCGTACACGGGGGCAATCCCACGGCGGGTCGAACCAAATTTCTTCCCTGCAAGCCTATCTTCTTCGAGGCAATCTTGCAAAACGTTGTACGGCATAGTGATCACCGCGCGGTCGGAGATTTTCAGATTGTCAGGGGTGATTTTGATGCCAGCCTCTCTCAGCTTTGCGATTTCGCCGCAAAGGTGTTTGATATCGATGACCATCCCCGGGCCCATCACATTGACCACGTCCTCGCGCAAAATCCCCGAGGGGAGCAGGTTTAAAATGAATTTTCCCCGTTCGTTGATAACGGTGTGCCCCGCGTTGTTGCCGCCCTGATAACGGCAGACGACGTCAAACTTTTCAGAAAGCAAGTCCACCATTCTGCCCTTGCCTTCATCGCCCCAATTGATACCGCAAATCGAAATAAGCATTTGTATTTCTCCACAGTTTTTTAGCATCCGAGCATAAAAATAAGCACTTTTTCGCCGCAAAGTGAAAAAATGCTTTTCTCAGGTTGCAACTTATTATAGCGTATTTTTTCTTATCTGTCAAGCCAAAGCACCCCCTTTATAAAAATTAAAAATATTTTTCCCAAAAAAGAGAACGCTGCGAATATCGCAACGTCCTCTTCTCATTTGGTTTTATGGCTTATCGTACGCTTATTTCGACGTCCATTTGTAATCGTCCAGCTCGTTGGAATTCAGCCTTGCCAGCATTTGCTCTGTATTCGCAAGATCTTCACG
>JAZURU010000082.1:0-9696 GCA_045606365.1 Candidatus Scatosoma sp.
ACGCCGCCGAATTTATGCTCGTTTACGTGCGAGAAGTAAAAGATTTTGATAAGCTCGGAAACCAAACCGCTGTAAAAGAGGATGGAAACGAGGGTGCGGAAGCTTTTCTTTCTAACAAGCAAGAAAAGCCCTATGATAAGCAAAATAGAAATGCCTACCAAAATCAAGTGGTTTGTGCCAAATAAGGCGTTATTTTTACCGAAGATGGGGTGCATAAGATACCTCTTTCGTAGTATAGTTGTGGATATTATAGCACAATGAAAAAGGAAAGGCAACACTTTTATAAAATAAATTTTTATAAGGGGAAGGAAAATTTCTTTCGCAAGGGGGAGTTTTTTGCAAAAAAAGAGAAAAAACATGGAAAAATGCCGTAAAAAAAGTTGCAAACGCTTTACCTTTATGGTAAAATGGTAAAGCTGAAAATTCACACTCGCTCACTGCGCGTGATCCGTGTCCGTAAAATCTTTCAATGCGGACGTCATTACGAGCCAACACAAAGCGAGGAGGAAAAAACGGAGGTTTGAATTATGGCAGTTATTACTATGAAGCAGCTCTTAGAAGCAGGCGTTCACTTCGGTCACCAGACGAGAAAGTGGAACCCCAAAATGAAGAAGTACATCTTCGCGGCAAGAAACGACATTCACATCATCGACCTGCAGCTTACTGCAAACTTGATTGAAGAAGCGTACAAGTTCGTCGTTGAAACGGTGAAGGCAGGTAAGACCGTGCTGTTCGTTGGTACGAAGAAGCAGGCGCAGGACGCAGTGAAGGAAGAAGCGGAACGTTGCGGTCAGTACTACGTGAACTCCCGTTGGCTGGGCGGTTGCCTTACCAATTTTAAGACGATGAGAAGCCGCGTAGAACGCCTTGAAAAGCTGGAAGCTATGGAAGCAAACGGCGATTTCGATCTGCTGCCCAAGAAAGAGGTTATGCTCCTTAAAAAGGAAATGGGTAAGTTGCAGGCGAACCTGGGCGGCATCAAGAAGATGAAGGCTATGCCCGGCGTTATGTTCGTGGTTGACCCTCATAATGAAGACATCGCAATCAAGGAAGCGAAAAAGCTTGGCATCAAGATCGTTGCGATCACCGATACCAACTGCGACCCTGACGAAATTGATTACGTAATCCCCGGCAACGACGATGCAATCCGCGCGATCAAGCTGATCTCTTCCGTAATTGCAAACGCAGTTATCGAAGCGAACCAGGGCGAAGAGGCGGTGGTGGAAGCTGTCGCAGAAGAAACGGTTGCAGAAGAAGCGGTTGCTGCCGAAGAAAACGCGTAAATGGACGAGCCGACCCTCCGCTGAATAAAAACAGCGAGGATAACGGCTGAACGAAAAATCATAGAAAGATAAGGAGAATTACTGTTATGGCATTCACGGCTAAAGACGTAATGGCGCTGCGCGAAAGAACGGGCGCTGGCGTTATGGATTGCAAAAAGGCACTCACCGACACCGACGGCGATATGGACAAGGCTGCGGACCTCTTGAGAGAAAGAGGCATCGCAAAGGCGGCTAAGAAAGCATCTCGTATTGCAGCAGAAGGTATCGTTTCCGCATACGTTGACGGCAACGTTGGCGTTTTGATCGAGCTTAACTGCGAATCTGACTTCGTGGCAAAGAACCCTCAGTTTGCGGAAATCGCAACCGAAATTGCAAAGGTGATCGTTGCTTGCGACCCTGCAGACGTTGAGGCGTTGCTGGCTTGCAACACCCCCGCAGACGGCACGGTGGAAGATTATTTGAAGAGCAAAATCGCAATCATCGGCGAAAAGATCGCTGTGCGCCGTTTCACGAAGTACGTAGCTAACGGTTTCTTAGCGACCTACATTCACCTTGGCGGCAAGCTGGGCGTTATGTTGGATCTTGCTGGCGAAAAGACGGAAGAGGCTGCTGCGGTGGCGCACGACATCACCTTGCAGGTTGCTTTCACGAAGCCCGCATATCTTACGAAGGATCAGGTTTCCACAGAAGACCTCGAAAAGGAAAAGGCTGTTCTGAAGCAGCAGGCTATCAACGAAGGCAAGCCCGAAGCAATCGCTGAAAAGATGGTTATGGGTAGAATTAAGAAATACTATGAGGAAAACTGCCTTGTAGAGCAGGCGTTCATTAAGGACGACAGCGTGAAGGTGGCTGACCTTTTGAAGAAGGGCAACATCACCATCGCAAACTGCGTATTCTACGTTATGGGCGAAGGCCTCGAAAAGAAGAGCGAAGACCTCAGCGAAGAAGTTGCAAAGCAGGTTGCTGCAATGAAAAACTAATTTTTCAAACGAAAGGAAAACGCACGGAGAAAATCCGTGCGTTTTTTGTTGCCGAAAAGTAGGAACGAATGAAAAAACTTTTTTGTTATACAAAAAAACTTTGAAAATTCGTTTACTTTTTTTCAAAATAGTATAGCTTTTTTTGCGTAAATATGGTACAATGATTTAGAGCGTGCTTTGCACACTAAAAAACGGAATAGGATAAGGAGATCGGTATGCAACCTAAATACAAAAGAGTGCTTTTGAAACTGTCCGGAGAGGCCTTGGCGGGGGAACAACGCTTTGGGCTGAACCACGAGGTGATTGCTCCCGTTGTAGAGCAGATTGTGCAGCTGCATAAAATGGGCGTGCAGGTCGGCTTGGTCATCGGCGGCGGCAATTTCTGGCGCGGTAGACAGGGTACGAATATGGACAGAACCACGGCAGACCAAATGGGGATGCTGGCAACGGTGATGAACTCGCTTGCCATGATGGACGCAATCGAACAGCACGGCGTTCCCGTACGCGTACAGACGGCGCTGGATATGATCTCTTTGGCGGAACCGTTTATCCTGCGAAAGGCGCTGCGGCATTTTGAAATGGGGCGCATCGTCATCTTTGCCTGCGGAACGGGCAACCCGTACTGTTCCACGGATACGGCGGCGGCGCTGCGTGCGTGCGAAATTGACGCGGACGTGCTGCTGATGGCAAAGAACGTGGACGGTATTTACGATTCTGACCCCAAAACCAACCCGAACGCGAAAAAATACGAATCGCTGAAATATGCCGACATCATCAACCGCGGGTTGAAGGTGATTGATTTCACGGCGGCAACGATGTGTATGGAAAATAATGTTCCGACGTTGGCATTTGGCTTAAACGAGGAAAACTCGATTGTCCGCGCGGTATGCGGTGAACAGCTGGGTACGATGATCTCCGTGTAATGTAGCGCGGAAAATTTCATAGAATATATTTAGGAGAACGGAAAAATGATAGAAAACGAAAAGATTGAAGAGATGATGTTCGAGCTGGAAGAAAGAGCGGAAAAGGCGCTCAATGCTTTGGAAGGGGAATACGCTGCGATTCGCGCAGGCAGAGCAAACCCCCGCATTTTGGATAGGATTGAAGTAGAGGCTTACGGCGGTATGTCGAAACTCATCGAGCTGGGCAACGTTTCCGCTTTGGACGCACGCTGCTTGCAGATTAACCTGTGGGATAAATCCCTTTTGAAAGCGGTGGAAAAGGCGATCTTGCAATCGAACATCGGTATCAACCCCACCAACGACGGTCAGGTGATCCGCTTGGTATTCCCCGTGATGACCGAGGAAAGAAGAAAAGAGCTGGTAAAACAGATTAAGAAAATGGGCGAGGACGCAAAGGTGCAGGTTCGCAACCAGCGCCGTGACGCCATGGACGTTTTGAAGAAGATGAAAGCGGCAAAAGAGCTGTCTGAGGATATGATTGCAGATTGCGAGAATGAAGTGGAAAAGTTCATTTCCGCGACCATGACGAAGTTGGAGGCAATCATCGCGGCAAAGGAAAAGGAATTGCTCACCGTTTAATTCGGATTAGGGTATCGTATGAAGAAAAATGAAAAAATCATTGTCCCCCGTCACGTTGCCATCATTATGGACGGCAACGGAAGATGGGCAAAGGCACGCTTGCTCCCCCGTAATTTTGGACATCAGCAGGGTGTATCCCGTATGATCGGCTTGATGGAGCATGCTTACGAGCTGGGCGTAGAGTACGTGACGGTGTACGCGCTGTCCACGGAAAACTTAAAGCGACCGCCTGAGGAACTGGAAGGGCTGTACGAGCTGGTGCGTAAACGCTTTGTTGAAGGCATCAAAAGGATCTGCGAAAAGGGGATTCGTTTGCGCGTAATCGGCGAAATTTCCCTGCTGCCGCAGGACGTGCAGGAAATTATCCGCAAGGTTGAGGCGGAAACTGCACATTATGAGGGTAGAGGGGTAAACGTTGCCCTTGCCTACGGCTCGCGCGCGGAAATTGTGCGGGCGGCGAACGAGGCGATTGCTGAAGGAAAACCGCTGACAGAGGAGAGCCTTTCGCAGCGCTTGTATACGTATGGGCAGCCCGACCCCGATTTGATCATTCGCACGGGCAAGGAAAAGCGGCTGTCGAATTTCCTCTTGTATCAAGGGGCGTACGCAGAATTGTATTTTTCGGATAAAATGTTCCCCGAATTTTCCAACGAGGATATGGAAGAGGCGTTTGCAGAATATGCCCGCCGTACCCGCCGTTTCGGAAAGACAGACGAACAGTTATAATCAAAGGATAGGGGCAGGTGTGCGATGAAATCTGCCTGATGAACGACAAACTATGAAAGAACGCATTGTATCGGGAACTGTTTACGCGGCATTGCTGCTGGGGTTCTATTTGGTAAAAATATTTATTCCGCAGCCCTGGGGTAATTTGGGGTTCGACGCATTTATTTATTTTTGCTCGCTGGTGGGCACGTGGGAGATGTTGCGCGCGATGGACGCTTCAATCGCCCGTGCCGAAAAGTGGATTATTTCCGTGTTTTCGGTGATCTGTATCCCTGCTTGCGCAATTGGTGAGGCGCTTTTTGGATACGGTATTCACATCACCGCCGTTTGCTTTTTCGTTTTGGCGCTGTGCCTGCTCAGCTTGCTGATCTTCAAAAACGAAGAATCGACGATGGAAAATATTGGCTCTGCATTTGTGTGCGCTTTGTACCCGACCTTGCTGCTTTGCTTGTTGGTGCTGACCAACCACCTCGGCGAGGACCCGATGTTTGTGCACGACAAGCTGAACAACCCCTCTGTGGTGTTGGCAGATTCCACCCTGGCAATCTGTTTTATCTTCGTCGTTTCCCCAGCCTCAGACGTTGCGGCGTTTTTCACGGGAATGGGACTTCGCAAAAAATTCCCCAAAAAGTTGGCGCCTACGATCAGCCCGAATAAGACGTTGGTCGGCTTTATCGGCGGGATCTTTGGCGGCGGCGTTGCGGGCGTAGGCATCTATTTCATCTATAATGCAATTTGCGGCGACTTTGCGAATATGTATATACAGTTGCCCGTTTATATTCTGGTGGGCGTTTTGGCGAGTGCTGCTTCCTCGTTTGGGGATCTGGTGGAGAGCGCGATCAAACGCCAACGCGGCTTGAAGGATATGGGCAATATCATGCCTGGGCACGGCGGCGTTTTGGACCGTATCGACGGTACGCTGTTTGCAACGGTGATCGTCTACGTTGCGTTTGCGCTGGTCAACGTGCTGGCGGTATAATCGAGTTTACGAAAGAAAGTACCCTTATAGGGTACTTTTTGGTAGATAAAAGACAAAAGAATTTGAGAGAGAAAAAGCTATGAAAACAATCGCTTTGATCGGATCGACCGGTTCAATCGGTCGGCAAGTGTTGTCCGTCGTTCGTCGGCACAGCGAAAAGTATAAAATCGAAAGCCTTGTGGCGAACGCCTCAGCAGAACTGTTTTTGGCGCAGGTGCGGGAATTTAAGCCCAAATACGCCGCTTTGGTAGACGAGGTTGCGGGCAAGGAAATTGCCGCGCAAATCCCTGCGGGGGTGCGTTTTGCCTATGGGGAAAAAGCGGCGCTGGACGCCATCGCCTGCGGCGAGGTGGCGTTTGTGGCGGCAACCGGCTTTGCTGGGCTGAAATATTCCTTGGCGGCGATTGAAAATGGCAAGGACCTCGCCTTGGCAAACAAAGAGACGCTGGTGTGCGGCGGCGAGCTGGTAATGGGCAAATTAAAGGGGGCAGGTACGCGTTTAATGCCTGTGGACAGTGAACATTCCGCGCTGTGGCAAGCCCTTGCTTTTCGCACGAACGCGCCGTTTAGACGCTTGATTATCACGGCGAGCGGCGGACCTTTTTATGGGGCGAGCCAGGAAACGCTGCGCGCGGTGACGCCTGCCTCCGCTTTGAAACACCCGACGTGGAATATGGGCGCGAAAATTACGATTGATAGCGCTACCCTATTAAATAAGGGCTTGGAGGTGATCGAGGCAAAATGGCTGTACGATTGTCCCTTGGAAAAAATCCACACCGTGGTGCATCCCGAAAGTATCATTCATTCGATGGTGGAATTTGAGGATATGGCAGTGCTGGCGCAGATGAGCTATCCGACCATGGAGCTGCCCATTCAGCTGGCACTTACCTATCCCGAGCGTTTGGATTGCGGGTTGAAACCCCTCGATTTCGAGGCGCTTGGCGCACTGCATTTCAAGCCTCTCCGTCGGCAGGATTTCCCCTGCTATGACTTGGCGTTAAAATCCATTGAAATGGGGGATAATTACCCCTGTGCGATGAATGGCGCGGGCGAGGTGGCGGTGCATGCTTTCCTCGGTGGGAAGATCCCCTTCTTGGCGATTGCCGACGTCATGACGTACGCTTTACAAAGGACGGAAAGAGAAAAAGCAGATCGCGTGGAAACGCTGGTGGAAACCGACAAGGCGGCGCGCGCGTATGCGACAGAATGTATTTTAAATAAGTAGTGAGTGTGTGAAAAATTGAACGAAGTGTTAGCGATTGACTTTGCAGCGGTTGGACAATGGATTGGCGGGATCTTGCTTGCCATACTGATTTTGCTTGCGATGGTGAGCATCCACGAATTTGGCCATTACGTGGCGGGAAAACTGTTAGGGTTTAGGATCTTAGAGTTTTCTATTGGGTTCGGTCCTGCAATCTTTAAAAAACGGAGCAAAAAAACGGGCGAGCTGTTTGCGGTGCGTATCGTGCCCTTAGGGGGCTACTGCGCGTTCGACGGTGAGGATTTCGACGAAGAGGCTGAAAGGGAGCAGGGCGAGGGGATTTCGCACCCTACTCAAGAGCCGTTCGAGGGCTTTTCCGAGGCGGAAGAGGGGGAAAACGTGCCTACCGTGTCCGAGCCGATTGCTCTCCCTGCCGAAAATAACGAAACGGAAACGCCGCAGCCCAAAGGGGAAAAATTTAACGATCAACCGCCCTGGAAACGGATTATCGTCTTGGTATCGGGCGCGATTATGAATTACCTGCTGGCGCTGGTTTTGCTGCTGATTATGTGCTTTTCGTACGGCGTGCCGATGTGTATCACCGTCCCCGTAAATTACGAGGGGGAAAAGCTCAGCCCCGTTGAATGGGAAGTGGAGGAGCTTTCCGCACTCGACATTCTGGTGTCGATTGAGGGGAAGGAGATCGGCATGTATACCGATTGTATGGACGCTTTAAAAGGCAGGAAAGCGGGGGATACCCTTTCTGTGGAGGTCTATCGCCTGTCCAGCGAGGGTTGGAAACCCAAAACGGTGACGCTGACGTTGCTGGCAGACGCCGAATTTGCAAACTCGGCGCAGATGGAAAAGCTGGAGGCTGTGATGGGTCTGTCCATCGGTACGCAGTCTGTAAAACGAGATTTTTGGCATACGGTGGGGGGCGCGTTCGAATATTCGGGCGAGATGGCTACCTCCGTTTTGCGAACCTTGGGCGAGCTGATCACAGGCGCGTTTGGCGATCAGACGGCAGACGTTGTGGGCGGCCCCGTTTCTATGATCGGGCAGACCGCGCAGATGGCAATCGCCAGCCCTTTCTCGTTTTTGTATATGGCGTCTTTTATCGGCGTCAACCTTGCCGTGTTCAACCTGTTGCCTGTGCCCGCGCTGGACGGCTGTAAGGTCATCTTCTGTATCATCGAATGGATCCGCAAAAAGCCGATCAACCGCAAGGTGGAGGCGATTATCAACTTTGCAGGCATTGTGTTCTTGTTTGGTTTTGCCATTTTGATTGACTTGTTAAAACTTTTTTAAAAAAATTCGGCTGTCAAGTAAAAATGCTTGACAGTCTGTTTTTTATTGTGTATAATGGACGAGGAATATGGGGGAGGGCGCAAAGATATGAAAGACGATTTACATTTTTTGCGGCTGTGGGATCTGTATTCGCCGCTGCTGACGGCGACCCAAAGGGAGATTACCGACCTGTATTTTAATTACGACCTTTCCTTGGGGGAAATTGCAGAACAAAAGGGCGTTTCCCGTCAAAGTATTTCCGACTGTTTGCAGAAATGCCGCAAGCAGCTGGAAAAATATGAGGAAAAGCTGCAATTCGATAGGGCGTTGACCGAGCTTTCGTTGGAATATTCAGCATATATGACGACGGTGGGGCGCTGGATGGACGAACAGCGGAAAAAAGCGCCGCAGCTTGCGGTGGAGCTGGATGCATTAGAGGTCGCTTTAAACAAGGCGCAGGCGAGCTTTGGCGCGCAGGCGGAAGTGGTAGACGGCGGCGAGATCGTGGGCAAAGTATTCCGCGAGGAATTTTAAAAGACGAACGGAGTAGGATATGGCTTTATTCGGTGGATTATCGGAAAGATTAAACCATATATTTTCCAAGCTGACCAAGCGCGGCAAGCTGACGGAGCTGGAAATTCGTACCGCGATGCGCGAAGTACGCGTGGCGCTGCTGGAAGCAGACGTCAACCTGAAGGTTGCCAAGCAGTTCATCGCGGACGTTTCGGAAAAGGCGGTGGGGCAGGAGATTTTGCAATCGCTGAACCCTGCGCAGCAGGTGATTAAAATTGTCAACGAAGAGCTGATCGCGCTGATGGGCTCGAAAAACGCAAAGCTGGAGGTTTCCCCTAAGCTGCCTACCGTCATCATGATGTGTGGGTTGCAGGGCGCAGGGAAAACGACCCTCTGCGGAAAGCTGGCTTTGCAATTAAAAAAACAGGGCAAACGCCCGCTTTTGGTGGCGGGGGACATATACCGCCCCGCGGCAATCACGCAGCTGCAGGTCGTGGGAAAGAACGCGCAGACAGAGGTGTTTGAAAAGGGTACGCAAAGCCCCGTAAAAACGGCGAAGCAAGCGATTGAATATGCGCGGTTGCAGGGCTATGATACCGTGATTTTGGATACGGCGGGTCGGTTGCAGATTGACGACGCCTTGATGAAAGAGCTGGAAAACGTCAAAAGGGAAGTGGAGGTCACGGAAACGTTGCTGGTGGTGGACGCCATGACCGGGCAAGAGGCGGTGAACGTCGCGCAGACCTTTAACGAACGGCTGGATATCACGGGTGTGATCTTGACCAAGCTGGACGGCGATACGCGCGGCGGCGCGTGCCTTTCCATCAAAGCCGTCACGGGCAAGCCGATTAAATTCATCGGCGTAGGGGAAAAGCTGGGGGACTTAGAGCCCTTCTACCCAGACCGTATGGCGTCGCGAATCCTCGGAATGGGGGACGTGCTGTCCTTGATTGAAAAGGCGCAGCAGGCAATCACCGAAGAGGACGCAAGAAAAATGCAGCAGAAGATGAAGGAAAATTCCTTCACCTTGAACGATTACCTTGAACAGTTTGCCATGATGAAGAAAATGGGCGGCGCACAGGCGATGCTTTCGATGCTCCCGGGGGCGGGCAAGCTGAAGGTGAATGAATCGGACGTCGACGAAAAGAAGATCGAACACACCAAGGCGATCATCCTTTCCATGACG
>JAZURU010000083.1:0-3262 GCA_045606365.1 Candidatus Scatosoma sp.
TCACCCACCAAGCGGACGTTTACGACATTCAATCGGATGCAAAACGCGAGGTGGAGGACATTATGTATTCAATCCAATCGGATGCAGAAAGCTCGATCAATAGCCTGCGCGAAGAATTTACGGATTACGACCGCAATATGCATATCAGCGTAAATCCTGAAATCTCTTTCGACCAACGCTGATACATACGAAAAACAAAAAAAGGAACGGACAAATCCGTTCCTTTTTTATGTATTTTTTCCTTTAAATGTGGAAGATCGAACGCACGATGCCGATGATCAAACGAATCAGCAGCAGCAAGACGATACACGACAGCGACAAGATCACCGAAAGACACATCAACCCTACCAGGTATCCGCCAAACGCGCTCATTGCCGCTAAAAACGAGCCGTACGCCTCGTATGCGAAAAAGCCCAAAATCAGATTGATCAGCAGCAATACACCCGCCAACATCGGCAGCGCAGGCAACGCACCTTTGATGTCCGCCCCGCTGAGGGTGACGTGCAACGCAATACACATGGCAACAATGTAGAAGAACCAAAAGCTGAATCCTGCCGAAACGTTGCTAAACAGCGCCCCAATCATTCCGCCGCAAACGGCGAAAATTCCACTGAACCAATCAGCATTGATCCCGCTGCCCTGCATCTGCGCAAAGCCGCCGAGCAAGGAAGAGATTGTTTCGTATGCGTTTGGCAGCAGCCAAGAAATCAGCAAAAGAATCACTCCCGATCCGCCGATGATCGGCGCAACGCCAATGAAATAGTTTCCCATCACCGCCCAAATATTCCTGCGGTTATAGGAATGGGATACGTAGCCCAACACGCCGTCCTCATCCCCCATTTGGAAGAGCTTGATTTCATGAATTCTATGCCCAAACACAACGCACATCAGTGCGTGGCTCAGCTCATGAATCGGCGTACCAAGCGCGCCCGTTGCAACGCAAACTGCCATGCTCGCGCCCGTCATTCGGTAAAACAGCTGGTTTAATTTCGACATCAGAAACCCGATCGCAAACACCGCGCCCACCAAATAGAACAGCTGCAATAATACGTTTAAAAGTATTTGCCCAAACATTTTTATGCTCCTTTTATCCTCCACCAAGAGGCAGTTTTCCTTTGTAAATGCGGCGTTTACGCCCTTTGAGCGATCTCCCGCGCGACCAAAACGCCGCTTGCCGACGCGTGCGAAAGCGAATGGGTTATCCCGCTGCCGTCGCCGATGATATACAAGCCCTCGTAGCGGCTTTCCAAACGCTCGTTTACCTCAACCTCCATGTTGTAGAACTTGACCTCTACGCCATACAATAGGGTGTCGTCGTTCGCCGTACCGGGCGCAATTTTATCCAGCGCGTAAATCATCTCGATAATCCCGTCCAAAATGCGTTTGGGCAGCACCAAGCTAAGATCCCCAGGGGTTGCCGACATCGTGGGTACGGTAAACGATTCTTCAATGCGCGCAGGAGTACTGCGTTTACCGCGGATTAAGTCGCCAAAGCGCTGTACGATCACCCCGCCGCCCAGCATATTGCTAAGCCGCGCAATCGATTCGCCGTAGCCGTTAGAATCCTTGAACGGTTCAGAAAAGTGCTTGGCAACCAGCAATGCAAAATTCGTATTTTGCGTCTGCTTGGCAGGGTCCTCGTAGCTATGACCGTTGACGGTGATGATCCCGTTTGTGTTCTCGCTGACCACCGCACCCTTCGGGTTCATACAAAAGGTACGCACCCTGTCACCATACTTTTCCGTGCAGTAAACAATTTTGCTTTCGTATAAGTCGTCTGTCAAATGGGAAAAAATCTCTGCGGGCAGCTCTACACGAACACCGATGTCCACACGGTTAGATTTCGTAGGAATTTGCAAATGCTTGCATACCTGCTCCATCCATTTGCTGCCGCTACGCCCCACCGAAACGATGCATTTGCGGCTGCTATATTCCCCTTTTTTGGTCGTTATCTTATACCCATCTTCCACTTTGTCCACCGTCAAAACGGGGGTATTGAAGAAAAAGTCCACCTTCTTTTTCAGCTCGGCATACAGGTTTTGCAGTACCACGTAGTTGATGTCCGTGCCCAAGTGGCGCACCGACGCGTCCAACAGATGCAGCCCGTTTTGCATGCAGATCTTTTTAAACCTACTACCTGCCGTCGAATACAGCTTTGTCCCCTCGCCACCGTAGCGCATATTGATTTGGTCCACGTAATGCATCAGCTCCAACGCTTTTTTCTTGCCAATGTATTCGTACAGAGTACCGCCAAAATCGTTGGTGATGTTATATTTCCCGTCCGAGAAGGCGCCCGCGCCGCCAAATCCACTCATGATCGAGCAGCTTTTACAGCTGATACAGCTCTTCACTTTTTCTCCGTCGATGGGACAACGGCGTTTTTTCAGCTCGTTCCCCCCCTCGAACACCGCCACTTTCAGCGTAGGATCTAATTGCGTCAGCTCGTACGCCGAAAAAATCCCCCCAGGTCCTGCGCCAATGATGATAACGTCGTATTGCATATTCATATTCGTTTACCCCCTTAAAAAGAACTCTCTTTTGATATCGGCGGTAGAAAATCGTTTACGGCGATTTGTAGAAACGCTTGCCCGTATCGCAAGCTTATACCCTTTTTCGTCCGTTTGCCATTATACCATACATTTTATCTAAAAGCAACCTGAAACGGGATTTTTTTTGAAAAAGTATTGATTTTTTGCATAGAATACTGTATAATGAAAAACCAAGAACCTGTCAGGGCTTTTGGAATATAGGAGTACTGTATGAACAGAAATTTTAGGCTTTCGGTAGCGCTGGACGTGGACGACCTTTTGATGTCCTGCACCGAATACGCCATTCAGCTGGCGAATGAAAAGTACAAATACGATCCCCCCATCACCATTTACGAGGCGAGTGGTTGGGGGAAACTCGGCACGCGCGTAGACGTCGTGCACGAATTTTTCGGCAAGGCGGAATTTTACGAAACCATGCCCGTTTTAGAGGGCGCAAAGGAGTTTGTTTCCAAACTGTCGGAAATGGCGGAAATCTTTATTTCTACCGCCGTCCCTCCAGAATTTATGGGCATTCGCGCAAAGCGTATTCGCGAAGAATTCCCTCAGATTCCCGCAGACCATATCTATATGGGCGCGCGCAAGGATAAGATCAGCACGGACATTTTGTTCGACGACGCCTTGCACAACGTTTTAAACTCGAACGCGCAGTACCCCATTTTGATGCGGCGGCCTTGGAACCAGGAATCGACGGGCATGCTGGCGGTGAATACCTA
>JAZURU010000084.1:0-6028 GCA_045606365.1 Candidatus Scatosoma sp.
CCTTTTCCCCCTCGTAATAAAAACCGTTTTTCTCCCAAGCGACCCCTTTCCCGACGGGGAACACCGATGAAAGCTGCTGCGGGGCAATCTTCAACGTGTTTGTACGCAAGCCCTTATACGGCGATTTTTCGTATACGGCAAAAAAAGCCTCCCATTCGCTTTCGGGAAGCTGCTTTTTCATTCTTTCGATAAACGCCGTAGGGAGTTTTGTCATTTATATTTCTCCTTAGCTTGTCTGGAATACTATTTACTTAATTTTACGCTTGCTTACGTACCTGCCCCTTGCTTTTTTAAAAATTCTGCAAATTCCTGAGGGGTAAAAACGCGGGCTTTTCTTTCGATTGCCGATTTTATCCGCGCGCCGTTTTCCCCGTCAAGGGCAACGTAATAATCACACTCTTCCGCGCGGTAGCTGAAAAAACAGCCCAAGGAAAACGCCAGCTTGGTAAGCGTTTTTGCCTCCTCCACCTGCTCTTCGAGGAGATGGGAATAGCAAAAGCGTTTTCCCTTTAACGCGCCCGATTTATTGCGAGCACGTTTTTCACGGTCGATAAAACGGTGTACCTCGGCACGCTTTTGTTCGCGCTGTTCCTTACGCTTGAGCACCGCCTCTAAATGCTGCTGATGCAACGCCGAGGTCGTCTGCTCGATTTGATAATTTTCAATTTTGCCCGCCACGATTTGGTATTTTCCCAGCAGCTGAGGCAGGCTGAGCCCTGCCTCCTTGCACATTGCCTCGGCAATCTTCATCGTTGCGTACGCGTCGTCCACCGCGCGATGCGCAGTAAATTCCACGCACAAATCTTGCGCGATCGTTCCCAAGCCAAACTGTCGGGAAAAATCCCCGATCTTATTCATATACAAAAACTGTGTATCCGCAAAGGAAAAGGTAAAGGACGGCAGCGAAAAGCGGTGGGTTTCCAAATTCAAATACTTGACGTCGTTCATTGTCGCGTGCCCAGCCACCAAGGTATCCTTGTCCTCCAACAGCCCACGAATTTTGTCCACCACCTCGGGAAAGGTGGGATAATTTTTAAACTTGTCGTATTCGTACGGCAAAACCAGCCCGCGCGTGCCTTTGCGGTCTGTCAAATGAAAGCCGCCCTTCGGGTTGATGAGCAGATCTTCCTTTTCCAAAATATGAAATTGTTCGTCGACGAGGCAATACCCAAACGCACAAATTTTTGCGACGTTTTTGAATACGCCCGCGCACTCGATATCAAAAAATAAGTATTTCATACCCTGATTTTATCCGTTGAAAAGACCGCATTTTCGTGCGGTCTTTCCGTTGCTTTCGCGATCGTTAATTTTTAGGATTGATGACTTTTTTGCCACCCATGTACGGCTGCAACGCCTCGGGAATCGTCACCGAGCCATCTGCCTGCAGGTGGTTTTCTACAAACGCGATCAACATTCTGGGCGGTGCAACCACCGTGTTGTTGAGGGTGTGCGCCAGCTTGGTTTTTCCGTCCGTATCCGTATAGCGAATGGACAGCCTACGCGCCTGCGCGTCCGTGAGGTTGGAACAGCTGCCTACCTCGAAATACTTTTTCTGTCTGGGGCTCCACGCCTCGACGTCGCAGCTCTTATACTTCAAGTCCGCAAGATCCCCCGAACAGCAACCCAGCTGACGGACGGGAATATCCAAGGAACGGAACAGCTCCACCGTGTAGCTCCACAGCTTTTCATACCATTCGTCGCTCTCTTCGGGGCGGCAAACGACGATCATTTCCTGCTTTTCAAATTGATGGATGCGATAGATACCTCTCTCCTCTAAGCCGTGCGCTCCCTTTTCCTTTCTAAAACAAGGGGAGTAGGAGGTCAGCGTGAGGGGCAGCGTTGCGCCGTCGATAATCTGACCCATAAATCTGCCGATCATGGAATGTTCGGACGTACCGATGAGGTACAAATCCTCACCCTCGATCTTGTACATCATGTTTTCCATTTCGTCAAAGCTCATGACCCCCGAAACGACGTCGCCGTGGATCATGTACGGGGGGATCACGTAGGTAAACCCCTTGTCGATCATGAAATCACGCGCATAGGTCAACACCGCCGAATGCAAACGGGCAATGTCCCCCGTCAAGTAATAAAAGCCTTGCCCAGAGGTGCGGCGCGCGGAATCTACGTCGATGCCGTCCAGCTTTTCCAAAATATCCAGATGATAAGGCACTTCAAATTCAGGAACGGTCGGTTCGCCAAAGCGTTGCAGCTCTACGTTTTCCCCATCGTCTTTGCCCAAAGGTACGTCGTCTGCGATGATATTCGGGATTGCCATCATCGCTTTTTTCAGCGCTGCCTCGACCTCTGCGCTCTCCGTTTCGATCGCAGCCAAACGCTCGGCGTCTGCCTTGACCTGCGCCTTGACCTTTTCCGCGCCTTCCTTATCCCCTGCTTTCATCAACGTGCCCACCTGTTTGGACAACGTGTTTCTTGCCGCGCGCAGGGTGTCGCCCTCTTGAATCAGCTGGCGACGCTTTGCGTCCAGCTCGATCACTTGATCTACCAAAGGCAGCTTTTTATCTTGGAATTTCTTACGGATGTTTTCGCGCACCAGCTCGGGATTGCTACGAATGAGTTGAATATCAATCATCGGATCTATACCTCAGTTTTTTATTTTCCGCCTTATTATACAACTTTCCCTTAAAAAAATCAATGATTTGCCCCCTTATCTTAGCAATTTGCGTGAAATTTTCGTAAAAAACTTGTTTTTCGTATACGTTTATGGTATAATACCATAAAAGACACGCGTTGCCCTGCGCCAAGCATCGCAACGGGGAGGTATGGTTTTGAACGATAAATTGCGGAAGGACGCAGAGGAAACGGCTGCGCCCACCGAAGAAAAACAAAAAAAGAAAAAACAGCCAAAGCTTTTGACCGTCGATGAACCCTCGTCCGACGAACAGAGCACCGAACAAACGGCAAAGCGCTCCTTCCTATTCGGCTTTAAAAAGAAAAAAGAACAGAAAAAGCAATACGAACGGTACACCCCTGCGCCCAACCAAGGGCTGACGCCCGAGCAGGTGGAACAGCGGCTTGCCGACGGGCTGAACAATAAGACGACGAAGAAGTATTCGAAAACCTACCGCAGTATTTTCGTAGGCAATATCTGTACGTTCTTCAACCTCTTGGGCTTGCTTGCCGCCATCTTCCTGTTGCTGGCGCGCGCAACCATCAGCCAATATCTATTCGTGCTGATTTTCGGCGTGAATATCTTTTGGGGAATCTTCCAGGAAATCCGCGCCAAAATTAAGATTGATAAGCTGACCGTTCTCACCTCGTCCACTGCCAACGTGATCCGCGACGGAAAACAGATCGAGGTGGGCGTGAATGAGATCGTTATAGACGATATCCTCATTTTGAACGCGGGACAGCAGGTCCCCTGCGACTGTATCGCCGTAGAGGGGCAAGCCGAGCTGAACGAAGCCCTGCTGACCGGGGAATCCGTACCCATCAAAAAGGACGTGGGCGATCCCTTATACGCAGGCTCTTTTGTCGCCAGCGGTAAGATTACCGTACGCGTCGACAAGGTCAGCGAGGATACCTACATCAGCAAGCTGACCTCGAAAGCAAAGGCGTATAAACGACCCAAGTCCGAGATTATGAACTCGATTACGACGTTCATCAAGGTCATCGGCTTTGCCATTCCCGTAATCGCGGTGATGATGTTCTTCAACAACTACGCGGCGAAATTCGGTTTGGGCTACGCTTGGTCGGAAACGATCGAACATATCGCAGAAAACGGCGGGTTCTTTAAAATGCTGTTCGAAGGCGAACCCGGTCAGGGCATGAGCGAAGTGGTACAAAACACCGCCGCCGTGGTGCTGGGCATGATCCCCTCGGGGTTGTTGCTCTTGACCACCGTTGCCATGTCCTTGGGTATGATCCGCTTGACCAAGTACAATACCCTCGTGCAGGATATGTACTCCTTGGAAATGCTGGCGCGCGTCAACGTACTCTGCTTGGATAAGACAGGGACGATCACCGACGGCAGAATGAAGGTGAGCGACTGTATCCTCTTAAACAACCCTACAAACTTTTCCATGGACGATATTTTGGGGTCGATGCTGGCGTCGCTGGACGACAACAACCAAACCTCGATTGCCTTGTACGAACGATTTGGACACTCTACGGCGATGAGCGCAACAGCGCGGGTGCCTTTCTCTTCCCAAAGAAAAATGTCCGCCGTCAGCTTTGGCGAACACGGCACTTTTGTGCTGGGCGCACCTGAATTTGTGTTAAAGCCGATGCCCGCAAAGGTGGATAAGCTGGTAAAGCAATACGCCCAGATGGGCTTGCGCGTGATGGTGGTAGCGCACTCGCAATCCCCCATCGTCGGGGAAAAAATCCCGCACGCGCTGCGCGCAGTGTGTTTGATCACTCTTGCCGACAACATTCGCCCCGACGCCGTGGAAACAATCAAATGGTTTAAGGAAAACGACGTTGCCGTAAAGGTTATTTCGGGTGATAACCCCGTCACCGTTGCCGAAGTGGCGCGCCGCGCAGGCATCAAAAACGCCTCGCAATTTATTTCCTTAGAGGGGCTTTCCGAAATCGAAGTGGAAAACGCCGCCAACGAATACACCGTATTTGGGCGGGTCACCCCCGAACAAAAGGCAATTCTGATCCGCGCCATCAAAAAGGCGGGCAATACCGTTGCCATGACGGGCGACGGCGTCAACGATATCTTGGCGATGAAGGACGCGGACTGCGCCATCTCCGTTGCCTCGGGCAGCGAAGCGGCGAAAAACGTTTCTAACCTCGTATTGCAGGACAATAACTTCGGCTCGATGCCCAAGATTGTTTACGAGGGTAGACGAGTGATCAACAACATCAAGGAATCTGCAGCGCTGTATATCATGAAAACGCTGCTGACCGCGCTGTTGGCGTTGACCTGTATCTTGGTAAAAACCGAATATTTCTTCAAGCCCAGCAACATGATGCTGTACGAAATGTTCGTTAGTGCCGTGCCCTCGTTCGCGCTGTCCTTACAGCCGAATACCGAACGCGTGAAAGGCAAGTTTATCCCGTTCGTTATTAGCCGCGCTCTACCCGGCGCACTGACCATGGGGCTGTGTATTTTTGCCGTATACGTAATCAGTCAAATTCCCGATCTAGCCACTCATTTTGGGTTTATCAACAACGAATCCGCTGAAACGACGCGCATTGCAGAGCTGACGTACGACGCCATTATGATGCTGGTGCTGACGTGTACGGGTCTGGTGATGCTGTTCAGAATCTGTCAGCCGTTCAACGTTTGGCGTACGGTGTTGTACGTAGTTGCGTTGGGGCTGTGCGTACTTGCGGTCACCGTGCCTTTCTTTGCAGAATTTATCTTCACGGGCTGGTCGCAGATTACTTTCAACCTGCCGCAGTATCTATTGCTAATCATCTTAATTCAAGCGGCATTGCCGATGTCCGGCGGCTTGATACGGTTTTTTGATATGTTCAATCCTGCGGATTAAATATGACCGATAGGTTATATACATCCCCTGTCTTGCTATGCAAGAGATTCTTCGATTGCGCTATCGCTCCACTCAGAATGACAAAGTCTGGCAACGCATATCTGTCATCCTGAGCGTAGCCCTTAAGGGCGTAGTCGAACGGATCTCTGTTCACTTCTACAACACCATACAACAAAAAAGCTTGGCGGTTTGCCAAGCTTTTTCTTTATTATCTCGCGCTTTATCCGTTCTTTTTTGCCGTGCTTGCCGCCACCGTTGTGACGAACTTGCGGGAAAACAGCCGAGGCAGGAAGGTCGTCAGCTTGTTTCCAAAGCCTACCACCGCCACGCGCTTGCCCTTTTTCGACATTTTGTAGCCGTACTGCGCCACCTTTTCCGCAGGAATCGGCTTGATCTTCTCAAAGGTGTAATCGTTGCCCGCCTTGCCGACAAAGCCCGAATCAAACGGCCCGGGGCAAAGGGTCAAAATACGCACCTTGGTTTTTCTGATCTCATGCGCGATCGCCTCGCCAAGATACAAAACGTACGCCTTAGACGCGTGATAAGTCGGATCGTAGCCATGT
>JAZURU010000085.1:0-7504 GCA_045606365.1 Candidatus Scatosoma sp.
CGACATGGCTACGATCCGACTTCTGTAAATACAGGACACACTGGCAACGATGATCACATCCCGCCGTTCCGACAACGCGCAGGTCGCGGAATGGCGCAGTTTGTCGATCTCATCGTTGATGGCGGAATCCTTTTCAATATAGGTATCCGTCGACGGAATATACGCTTCCGGCTGATAGTAATCGTAGTAAGAAACAAAATATTCCACCGCATTGTCGGGGAAAAACTCTTTAAATTCGGAACAGAGCTGCGCCGCAAGGGTTTTGTTGTGAGCGAGAACCAGTGTCGGCTTATTCACTTTCGCGATCACGTTCGCCATCGTGAACGTTTTACCCGAGCCGGTAACGCCAAGCAAGGTCTGCTCTTTTTTGCCGTCAAGCACACCTTTGGCAAGTGCTTCGACCGCCTGCGGCTGGTCACCGGTGGGCTGATAGTTCGAGTGCAATATAAACTTATCCATTCGCCCACCGCCCTTTTAAAAATAATATCAATATAGTATACCACAAAACTCCGAATAAGTAAAGAAAGAGCCGATACATTTTCGTATCGACTCTTTCTTTTATCTGTTAAATGCTGCACCCATTACACGTTGACTGATTCGCGCAGTTTCGTTGCCCCATATTCAAGCGAAAAATCTTTGCTGAACATGCTGGACGTTCCCGCAACAAAGATGTTACCGCCCGCCTTGCTCATTAACGTCGCATTTTCGAAACTGACGTTTCCATCCACTTCGATCTCAACGTTTTCGAATCCGTTTTCATCGAGATATGCCCGTAAATCGGCAATCTTTTTCAAGGTGGATTTCACCAGTTTTTGTCCCGCAAAACCGGGATTAACCGTCATCACCAAAACAGCGTCTATGTCTTCCAAAATAGTCTCAAGCATACAAATGGGTGTTGCCGGGTTTATCGCAACCATCGCTTTCGCTCCTTTTGCTCTGATTGCCGATAACACCTTTTGCAAATGACAGGTAGACTCTAAATGAACAGAAACATAATCGTTTTCGCCGAATTCAAACCATTCTAAAACACTTTCGGGCTTTTCGACCATTAAATGAATATCGAGCGGAATCGTTGTCTCTTTTTTTAAAGCTTTTACAAAATCGGTGCCAAGTGTATAGTTTCCTACAAAATGGCCGTCCATAATATCGACATGAAGGTAGTCAATATTAAGCTTTTCAAATTCCTCGATAGTTTCTTTAAGTTTAAAGAAATCAACACACATAACGGATGGTGAAATTTGTTTTTTCATAACTCGATCTCCTGTCAAATTATTCTTCACTAACGGAAAGCATTACCTTATTAAAAAACTCTTTTCGCTCAGCCATAAGAGAAAACGCTTCGTTGCAACGTTCTATGGGGTATTTATGGGTAATCAACGCTTTAACGGCAAGCTTACCGCCCGATAATGCTGCAACGCTTTCCTTCCAGTCGTTATTACGCTCTGCATAGGAAGAATTCCACGTGCCGAGCACCGTAAGTTCTTTTCTCAAAATATACCAATATGTTTTTTGAGAGAAGGTAACGTCACCTGCCGGGTTACCCATAAGCACAATTTTTCCGAACGGCTTTATCGCCGCAAGACATCTCTCAATCGCACCGCTGTGTCCTGTCCCCTCTATAACGCAATCAATCTTTACGCCTTCTTCATATTCCTTGAAATCAAGCGTTTTGGCAAACTCAATTTTTCGGCTGTCAATGTCAAAATAATACACATCTCCGGCACCCATGGATTTTGCCCATTGACCCGCAATAATCCCGATAGGACCTGCACCCGAAATAAGCAGATTTTCGCCTTTCTGTATGTTCAGTTTCATAACAGCATGACGGCCAACCGAAATCGGCTCGCACATGGCGCCTTCATCATAACTGATGTTATCGGGCAACTCGACGAGATTCCAACGCTTTACGGCAATATACTCTGCCATCCCCCCATCACGACGAGAACCGTAATAGTCATAATCGACACAAGCCGCATAATTTTCCGTTTTGCAGGACTCACACGAAAAACAAGGAAGCAAAGGAAATACTGCGACACGCTTTCCAACGAGTTTACCCTCACTGTCTTCTGCGACTATTCCTGAAAATTCGTGACCGATGATCGTGGGAAAATGATACGTCCCTTTCGTAAACACTCTGGGAACGTCGCTGCCGCAAATACCGCAACTTTTCACACGAACAAGCACCTCATCGCTCGCACAAACAGGGCGATCCGTTTCTTCAAATCTCAGATCATTGATCGCGTGTAAATTCGCACATTTCATTTTTGAAAAAACCTCTTTCTTTCCGTTCTCTTTTATGCTATAATGCAAAAAATGAAAACAAACTGTCAAGAATCGGCGATTTTATTGATCAACAATCACGTTTTATAATCAATTTCGAAAATAAACGAATATAACCGAAAGGATTTTAAAATATGTACAACCTGGAACGTCAAGAAAAAATTATGCAAATTCTCGAAAGTAAAAGAAGCGTCAGTGTGGCAAAATTAGCCGATTTGCTTTACGTGAGCGCTCCTACCGTACGCCGAGATTTGACCATTCTGGAAGAACAAGGGAAAGTGCAACGCACCCATGGCGGTGTGGTATTGCGAAAAACTTCGGATACGGAAATCCCCCTTTTGTTTCGCGAAGATCAACACAACGCTGCCAAGAAAACAATTGCCGAAAAGGCATCACAATATATTTCAAACGGTGATGTCATTTTCCTTGATGCGTCTACCACCGCCGCGTATCTGGTGCCTTATTTAGAAAAATTCAGCGACATTATCGTTGTTACCAACAGCCCAAAAACCTCCATGCTGTTAGGTGAGAGGAATATCAAAAACTATTGCACGGGTGGGCTCTTGTTAAGGCACTCCATCGCGTATGTCGGAAGCGAGGCGGAAAAATTTGTTTCGAATATTAA
This sequence comes from Candidatus Scatosoma sp., assembly GCA_045606365.1. Classification (GTDB taxonomy): domain Bacteria; phylum Bacillota; class Clostridia; order Christensenellales; family Borkfalkiaceae; genus Scatosoma. The sequence goes on from JAZURU010000085.1 coordinate 2,906, forward strand.
TGCGGATCTGTTTTTCTTTTCAAGCCGCGGTTACACCGAAGACGGTATGATCACGGATTCTTCCGAGCGCGAAGTCGTTATGAAAAAAGCAATGCTGCAAAATGCCGAAGAGAGCTTCTACCTTTGTGACAGCAGTAAGAAGAATCAAAAATTTGCTTTTAATGTTTGTGCCACCAAAGATGTCAACGTGATTGATGAACATAAAGAATAAAACAAAAAATGCTTGACCGTACGGTCAAGCATTTTTTCATATGTATTTTCTGCCTTCTGTCAGAAATCACTAAGCAGTCGTTTTATCCTCTTTATAGATCAGCATCGCCAAGACTACCGCTGCCACACCGGAAACAAGTTTCCCCACTATTACGGGCATGATGTAATCCGCATTAAACGCCAAGGTAAACGCCATGTGGCTGCCAAACACAAAGGCTGCCGATACCGCAAATGCGGAATTTAACACAACGCCCTTTTTATTCATTTTTTCCATGCAACTGAATGTGGTGGCGTTGGTAACAAGCGTGGAAAGAAACGAAAAAGCGGAAAAAGAATCAATGCCGATTTTGCTCCCCACTTTACTGAGGGGCTTGTTGAGCAATTTCGATACCACAAACATCAGCGGCAAAGCACCGGATAAGGTCACGCATGCGTTTGCACAAATAAAGGCGGCATTCTCGAAGCTGTCGAAATGCTCATATACCGGGATTTTGGTAAGGAAGGTAAAGATAGAACAGGCAAGACCGATCATGGCAACCCAACGAATGATGTGCCCAAACACCACGAAGGCCTTAATACAGAAATTCGGTAACAGGATCAGCGCCGCACCTAACACAACCGCAAAAACGATGAGCGGTAACAAGCTGATGACAAGGTCCACAATACCGATCCCGCACAGTAAACCACCGACAAGACAACCGATCGGAACGGTGGTAATGCCGCAAAGCAAGCCGAAAAACAATTCCTTATGTTGCTCTTTTTTAACGATACCAATGGCAAACGGGATAGTAAAAGAAACAACACATCCCAACATAGAGGATACCACAAACGCATTAAAGTTGCCGATGGTTTCGGATTTGCAGATCGATTGTGCAAGCGTCATACCGCCCATATCGTTAGCGAAAAGGGATGCAGGTATAACAGAGGGATCAATTTTAAAAACCGAATAGAACCAATCAAAGAACGGCGTCAGCCACACCCCGATAGCAGGGGCAATCACCAGCATGCCGAGCATGGAAAAAACCATGGGTGCAAACAGCGCAAACCCTTTTTCAAATTCTTTTCCCAAGGCGAACTTGTTGCCTAACAGTTTATCAACAAGACCAAGCATGGCAAAGATTAAAATGATGATCGTCAGTACGTTCATAGTGCAACCTCTTTAAACCCGGCATCGGTTAATATCCATTGTGAACGAAAACCTACCTGTAACAGCAGTTCTTTCGCTTCCTTGTAATGGCAATCCAGAAAGTTTTTATCGTGACAATCGGACGTGATCACGGCACCAAATCCGCAATTTTTAAATTCTTTTAAAAACTCCGATTGCGGATAAGGGGTTGTCCTGTATCCACGCGCAATGGCCCCCGTATTCACTTCAAACAAAGGAATTTTCCCTTTCAAATTCCGAATAGCTTCATATCCGAAATTCAGATAGTCTTGTGAATTGACATCAATAAAATTTCGCAACTCGTTTGTTTTTGTTAAAATATCAAAATGCCCCAAAATATCAACGTTCAGTTTTTGAGGTAATAACAAAAGCATTTCAAAATACCGTTCGGCAAACTTCAAGCTGTTACCGGAAAAATGCGTGTTGATAAGCGCTTCTACTTCTTTGACGCCTCTGTCAAAGCCCACTTTCTTGCCATCAAAATCGAGATAATGAACCGATCCGATGATATAGTCAAAATCGTCAATCGGCACCTCTGAAAACAAATCGTATTCCAATCCGCAAAAAATGTCGATTTGGTCAGTATATTTTCGCCGAAGATCGTGTATTTCGGCTTTGTAGCGACCCATTTCTTCCACTGTCATTTGATACGGATAGTCGGAAAAGTCCATATAGGTATGCTCGGAAAAGCCAATCGAATGAAACCCCTTTTCGATCGCTTTTAACACAAGTTCTTCGGGCGAATCTTTTCCGTCAGCATAGGTTGTGTGAACATGTAGGTTTTGTAATAGATTCATATGTTTCTCCGCTTTCCTATCGAATCCGACAATTTTTCGAAAAAGCAGATATGTTTGCATCTGTATTTTCCGCTTATGTTCTTTGCTTAATGCCTTTTACCAGCGCGATGATCACCACTGCCACTACAGCAGTCAACACGACCGCAATACCGCCGATTATCACATACGCCCAGATGATGTTGCTGTCGGGACCGCTGATTGGTTGCGGGCCAACGGACGTATCCTCAGGGGACGGCTCCGCCGACGGCGCACCATACTGCCACTGCGCAGCCGCCAACGTCTCGTTCTTTGAACCGATCACAAGGAGGTCGCGCTGTGCTTCGAATCCCGTATACGCAATCGTTTTAAGCGCGTCACAACCGCGGAAAACATAGCCGCCAATGCCCGTTACAGTCTTAGGAATCGTGATGCTTTCCAACGCGCTGCACCCCGAAAAAGCGCTGGCATTGATGGTGGTCACGTTATCCGGAAGTGCGATCGTCTTTAATGCGGTACAGTTCAAAAACATCGTACCGCTTAAAGCTGTCAGACCGCGACCGATGGTCACGTCCGACAGGTTGCCGCACTCTTCAAAAACCGACATACCTACACTCGTAACACTGTTCGGAATCGTGATAGAGGCAAGCGCATAGCAATGGGCAAACGCCTCCGCCCCGATCTTCGTTAAACCGGTGCCAAACGTGATCTGATTGAGCCCGGTGCATTGGTAAAACGCTTGATCGCCCAAGCTCTGCACACTGTCGGCAACCGTTATTTGCTCCAGGCGGGAAGCGTATGCGATCGCCGCCGTATCCACCTTTTTCACGCTGTCGGGAATAGCATACGCCGTATTCGCTTTGGCAGGCGGATAGCAGATCAACGTGGTAGTGTCCTTGTTAAACAACACCCCGTCACGCGTACAGTAATCCTTATTTCCGAACGCAACAATAAACTTCGTTAACGACGTACATTCCTCAAACGCCGCCTCACCAATGAAATTAACGCCGGCGGGGATTTTCAGCGTGGTGATTTTATCGCAGTTATCAAACGCGCGCGTATCAATAGCCGTCACCTTGTTACCCTCAATGGAGGAGGGAATAACGACCTCACCGCTGATATCGGTTTGCACGTCGATAATCGTCGCCTCATTTTCGGAGGGGACGGTATAGGTGTACTTTTCGAACGTCTGGTTTTCAAAACCTGCCGACACGGTAAAAGTGTTCGCAAAAAACAACGAAAAAAGAAGAATACTTGTAAGCAGGATGGAGATGTGCTTTTTCATTCCCGGCAACCCTTTCTATATACAACATACACCGACAGTATAGCACAAGGGAGCCGAAGTCACAAGGATAAAAAACCACTAACTGTAAAAAACTTGTCATTTCCTCTTTTATTTCACGTAAAAACATGATAAACTATAGAAGATATGCAATCTTTTGGGAGGACGACCATGCTCGAACTGAAACATATTGGGTATACCGTCACCGACGGGGACAAGCCCATTGACATTTTAAACGACATTAACCTAACGGTCGACGAGCGGTTTGTGGCGATCACCGGCCCGAACGGCGGCGGTAAATCCACGCTTGCCAAGATCGTTGCAGGTATCCTCCTCCCCACCTCAGGGCAGATCTTGCTGGATGGCGAGGATATCACGCACCTTTCGATCACCGAACGCGCCAAAAAAGGCGTGAGCTTTGCCTTTCAACAGCCGGTGCGTTTTAAGGGCATCACGGTACACGATCTGCTGTCCTTGGCGGCCGGGAAACCTATGTCGGTATCGGAGGCGTGCTCCTATCTCTCGGAAGTGGGCTTGTGCGCAAAGGATTATATCCACCGCGAAGTCAACGCCAGTTTGTCGGGCGGTGAGCTGAAACGTATCGAAATCGCCACCGTGATGATCCGCGGCACCAAGCTGTCTATCTTTGACGAACCCGAGGCCGGTATTGACCTGTGGAGCTTCCAAAACCTCATTCAAGTGTTTGAAAACATGCACGAGAAAAAGGGCGGCTCCATCCTCATCATCTCGCATCAGGAACGCATCCTTAAGATTGCCGATAAAATCGTAGTCGTAGCAAACGGCACCGTTTCGGATATCGGCACTCCCGACGTCATTCTACCCAAGATGTTAAACCAAAGCGGTCCTTGCTCCGCTTTGACAGACAAGTTAAAATAAGGAGAAACCTTATGGATACAATCGAAAAAACTCTACTGGAGGCGGTTGCCGACCTTCACAGCGTTCCGGAAGGCGCCTATAACATCCGTGCAAACGGCGAACTGTCGGGTCGCAGCACCACCGCCAACATTGATATTGTGACCAAAACGGACAAGCCCGGCATCGATATTCGCATCAAGCCCGGCACCAAGGGTGAGAGCGTGCACATTCCCGTCATTATCAGCCAAAGCGGCCTTTCCGAACTGGTATATAACGATTTCTTCATCGGCGAT